>NZ_JBFAJA010000092.1:0-55031 GCF_040654975.1 Dactylosporangium sp. NPDC050588
GGCGGCGGGGCCGCTCGTGGTGCCGCGCGCCACAGGACGTCAGGCCGAGTGATTCATTCGTCGCCCGTGCGCTTACGCCAGTCGCGCATCGCGTCGCGGATCTTGTCGAACACCGCGGTCGGCGGGCCGACCATGAGGTTGACGGTCGCGGACTCGCCAGCCGACGGGTGCGGGCGCGTCGGAACAACTGACTCGGCCGCCTCGAACGCGGCCGCCATCCGGCGCAGCCGGTCAATGTCGGCGTGCTGGCGCAGTTGCGCGAACTCCAGCCGCTCCTCCTGCGCCGCATGCGCCAGCACCGATTCGGCCAGGACGCCAAGGTGCCGGTCGAACTCCGGATGATCGATCCCCTGGTCGTAGAGGTCGGCGAGCGCCCGCTTCGACTCGGACTCCTCTTGAAGCCGTTCGCCGACCACCGAATCTCCGTTGGGAATCAGGTCACGCGCCGCCGGGTGCACGACCACTTCCTCGGCGTTCTCGTGCACGGCCAGCATCCGGACCAGATCGTGGAACAGCTGCTCCTTCTGCCCCGCCTGAGCAGAGCCGACGCGCATGAACATCTGCTTGATTTCGGTATGCCGAGCGAGCAGGATCTCCACGATGTCGCGCTGTGTCGACGGCTCGCTGATGGCCTGGCTCACGTCGTTCGGTGAGGCGAACCGGTCACGGGAAAGGTCCTGCAAGGTCCGCACGACGTTGTCGTCGGCACCGTGCTCGCGAGCCTCCTCGACAAGACCCTGTTTGTTCGTCGGGTAGTGGACGTCGCCGAGGTACCGCTGGACCTCGATCGCGCTAGCAGTCATGCTCTGCCAGTACCCACCGGTGCATGCTCCAAGCCGAGGCCATGCCACGGAATCGCCTCGGGCCGGGACCTCACCGAACCGGGATGATTTCGCGTTTGCCCAGCTCAACAGCCGAGTAACGAGGAGCGCGCCCGGCGTCGGCTTGCGGCAGCTCCGTGCCGGAGCCCGGCAGTCGCCTACTGGTCCATCGTCGCCTCGACTGGAGCGACCTGGGGGCCGACGCGGATCGCGTACGCGGCGACACCGGCCACCAGCAGCGTCGCGGCGGTGACGGTGGCGATGCGGTTGCCCGGTTCCTGCACCATCCACAGCGCCGCGTGCCGCCACCGCGGCCCGCCGGGGGCGGCCATGAACGCGGCGAGGGCCGCCCACGCCACCGGCACCTGCCAGGCGGCGCGGGCGCCGGCGACGGCGGCGCCGAGGCCGATCACACCGATCAGGCCGGCCGTGTTGCGCAGCACGACCCACACCGGGCCGAAGTCGGCGCCGAACGGGCGGGCGGCGAGCAGCAGGGCGGCGACCACGATGCAGCAGGCGACGAGGTGCGCCGCCCGGCGCGGTGGCCACGGCAGCGCGGCGGTCCGGTCCAGTGCCGGGTCCGGGCCGGCGAGGGTCGGGCCGAACGGCGCCGCCGCCATCGCGGTGGTGAGCACCGCGAGGCCGGCGGGCACGCCGGCGCGGTCCATCATGCTGGACCAGGCGGCCACGACCAGCGCCACGGCGCCCGCCGAGCCGGCGACGGCGACCGGGACCCGCCGTGAACGCAGGTACAGCCGCAGGCCGCGGGTCACGGTGCTGCCTGACCGGTGAGGTACGGCATCAGGTCCTGCTCGCAGCGCGCGGCCGCGTCGCGCAGCGCGGTCACCCGGTGCAGCTGCTCGGCCCCGGGCAGCGCCCGCAACGCCTGCACGCCGGCCCGCACCTCGGGCTGGTACCTGTCCGCGTAGTCGAAGCCGGACCACGAGTCCCACAGCCGGACGGTGTCGGTGTCCAGCAGCCACGCGGCGGCGACAGCCTGGGCCACGTCGTCGCTGCCGTGGCCGCACCCGGACCAGCGGGTGCCGCCGCCCATGACGATGCTCTCCGCGACGTCGGGGTCGCGGCCGGTGCCGGGGTCGACCTCCAGCTGGAACTGCACGGTGCCAGGCGGCGGTTTCGGCCGGAACCACTGGTCGCTGTCGTTCTCGCCGATGGTGTCCAGCCGTAGCTCGACCGCGCGGGTCGGTGCGCCGGGCAGCTTCGCGAGGGCGCGCAGGGCGCGGCGGGCGTCGGCGGAGACGCCGGGCAGCAGGTGGGCGTGCACGGCGGTGACGCAGACCTGCGGGGTGCCGTCGGCGCAGACGTACCGGTACGCGCCGGCGTCCAGCTGCCAGATCCCGGACGGGCCCGGGTTCGCGATGAGGACCAGACCGGCGACGCCGGCGGCGAGGCCGGCGAACGCGCCCGCGCGCCACAGGACCGACGCGCCCGCGGCGAGCAGGACGCCGGTCAGCAGCAGCCCGGCGCCGAGAGCGAGGTGGCTCAGCAGCAGGCGGCTGGACGTCGTCTCCCACACGGTGTCCGGCGGCCAGGAGATCATCAGGGAGAGGTTGCCGAGCCGGTCGTCGCCGTGTGCGATCTCCGACGCGCCGACCTGCACGACCAGCACGGCGGCGGCGAGCAACGGCGGTACCACCGGCGCGGACCAGCGCCGGCCGGCGGCCATGCCCGTCCAGGCCGCGCCGACGAGCACCAGCGCGTCGACCAGGGCCGCGACGGCGCCACGCAGCCCCAGGTACGTGCCGGCGAGCAGGGCCGCGCCGGCGGCGAGGACGAGCAGGTGCGCGGCCGCGACGGCGATGCCGAGCGCGCCCATCGCCGGCAGCGCGCGCTGCCAGCGGGGCCGCCCGGTGCTCAGCAGCAGGTCCTCGGCGCGGGTGCGGCGGTCCCGGCGGCCGAGGACCGCGCCGCCGGCCAGCGCGAGTGGCATCAGGATGAACATGCCGGTGGTGTGCACGTAGCCGAGGCGCAGCCACTGGCCCTGCCAGAAGGTGTACATGCTGGCGGCGGACAGCCCGCCGACCACGACCAGCAGCACGGCCACGGCCGGGGCGTTGGATCGGCGCAGCTCGGTGCGCAGCGGCCGGATCATGCCGCGTCCCGGTGCCGGTGCAGCAGGACCGAATAGCCGCGCTCGGCCGGGCTGTCACCGACGCCGCCGGTCTCACCGTGCCGGATCAGGTCGGCGGGCACGCCCTGGAAGACCAGGCTGCCGTCGCCCATCAGCACGACGTCGGTGCAGGCGGCGACCACGTCCTCCACGAGGTGGGTGGAGACCAGCACGCAACTGTCGGCGCCGAGCTCGCGGATCAGCTCACGGAACTCCACGCGCTGCTCCGGGTCCAGCCCGACGGTCGGCTCGTCCAGCAGCAGCAGGTCCGGCTCGTTGACGATCGCCTGCGCGATCCCGGCGCGGCGCAGCATGCCGCCGGACAGGGACTTGAGCTTGGCGTCGGCGCGGTCGGTGAGCCGCACCCGGTCGATGGCCTGTTGCGCGGCGGCCGGCACCGCCGAGGACGGCATCTCCCGCAGCCAGGCCATGTACTCCACGGCGTCGCGGACGGTGAAGCGGGGGTAGAAGCCGAACTGCTGCGGCAGGTACCCGAGCCGGGCCCGCACGGGCCGCAGCGCCCGGCCCGCGGTGGCGTCGATGCCGAGCAGCCGCAGCGTGCCGCGGTGCGGGCGGACGACCGTGGCCAGGGCCCGCATCAGCGTGCTCTTGCCGGCGCCGTTGGGGCCGAGCAGCCCGTGCACGCCGGTGCCGAGGCGAAGGTCGAGGCCGTCGACGGCGAGGTGCCGGCCGGCTTTCACCGACAGTCCGGCCGCCTCGATGGGCCAGGCATGCCGGCTCGGTGCCACCTCGTCGGCGCTCACTGCGCGTACCAATGTCGTCTCCTTTGTCAAGGTCAGCGCCAGGTGGCGGGGTTTCGCAGGTGGTCGGCGCGCAGTGCGGTCAGCAGCGCCAGTACGACGGCGGCGGCGGCCCACGCGGGCATGGTCTCGGCCCGGATCAGGGCCTCCGCCGGCGCCGTGGCGGACGCGCTGCCGTGACCGAACGTCACCGCGCCGGCCGCCGCCAGCCAGCCCCCGCCGAGCAGGGCGGACGCGAGCGGCACGCCGATGCGGCTGCCGAGCAGCAGCGTCGCGGCGGTGAACGTCAGGCACGGCAGCAGCCACAGCGCCGGGTTGCGGCCCAGAGCCAGCCCCGCCACCGTCAGCGGCGGCAGGACCAGGGCAAGGACGGCGAGGGTACGGCGCAGCAACAGCTCCAGCCCGGCCCGGGCGGTCCCGGCGATCGTCTCCCAGGCCGGGTTGGCCCGGTGGGACCACGTGACCGCCAGTCCCGCGAGGGGCGCGACCGGCGCCAGCAGCAGCACCACCGAGGGCCGGTCGGGATAGTTCCAGTCGAGCAGGACGGCGGCGAGGATCGCGCTGCACGTCATGGCGGCCCAGCCGAGCACGGACCAGCCGGTCCACCGCAGCCGCCACCGTCGCAGCCGCCCCTGCAGCGGCGACCGGGGCACCGGCCGCGGTCCGCTGCGCGCCTTGGCGAGGATCGTGGTGCGGGTGTCGTCCAGCAGCGCCCGCAGCGGCGGGGCCGCCAGCTCGCCCAGCCGCGCCCGGCACTGCGCGCACCGCTCCAGGTGCACCTCGATCGTCCAGGTGGTGGCGGGGTCGGGGCCGAGGGTGCCGGCGGCGTACGCGGCGAGGGCCGCCGGTGCGACGTGGGGTGCGACGTGCGCGGTCATGTCAGCGCCTCCCGTAGCGCGGTGCGGGCGCGCCGCGCCCGGCTCTTCACGGTGCCCTCCGGCAACCCCAGCAGGATCGAGGTCTCGCGCACGGTGAGCCCGTCCAGGACCATCGCGGCCAGGACCGCCTGCAGCTCCGGCGCGAGGCTGTCCAGCGCCGCGCCGAGCTCCAGGCCGATCGACCCGGCAAGGGCCTCGTCCTCGGCGGCCGGCGCGCTGCGCTCGGGCAGCACGTCCGTCGGCACCTCCTGCAGGCGGGACCGCCGGCGCAGCGCGTCGACGAGGCGGCGCGCCGCGATCGTCCAGATCCAGCCGACGGCCGTGCCGCCCGGCGCGTCCGCCCCGCCGGACTGCCGCAGCCCGGTGAACGAGCCGGCCGCCCGCCACACCGTCAGGTAGGTGTCCTGCAGCACCTCGGCGACGATGCCGTCGTCGCCGCAGCGGCGGCGCAACCGGATCGCCAGCCAGGGCGAGGTCCGCCGGTACAGCTCGTCGAACGCGTCCAGATCGGCGCGCGCGACCCGCCGCAGCAGCCGCTCCTCGTCCTGATCACTTCCTCCCACGTCTAGATGGTCGACCGCGAGGCACCCGGCGGATCACCAAACGACGTGACCTGAGTCACATGCACATCGCCGCGAGCCCGCAGGACAGGCCTTGCGTTTGGTCCGGCACGGTGACCGGCTTGCGTGAAGAGCGGCAGTCGGCCTTCGTCTCCGGAGCGGGCACCGCCAGCGCCTTGGTGCCGCTCGCGGTCGCCGACCGGCAACGGACCGGTTGTCTCGTCGGTGGCCTCACCGTCCTGCACCGTCGCTGCCAGCAGTGTCCGGTCCGGGAACAGTCGGCCCGCGGTTGCCAGCGCGGCCCGCGCACCGGCGGAGCCGTCGTACCCGACGAGCACCGCCCCGGTGGCCAGCGCCGCGAACTCGTCGATCAGCAGTGGATGCGGCACGACGAGGACGTGCCGGTGCGTGTAGTGCACGACCATGTCGGACACGCTGCCCAGCACCGCGCGGGCGCCTCCGAGCCCGCGCGAGCCGACGATGGCCAGATCGGCGTCGACCTGCTCGGCGAACCGCAGTCCCTCACCGCCGTAGCTGGACACGACGAGCGGTTCGGCGCTCCAGCCGGCGGCGGTGGCCAGGGTGACGCCGACCGCGGCCATCCGGTCGGCCTCGCGCTGGCCCTCCGCTCGACGGCCTCGACGAACGCGTCAATGTGCCTGGCGCCGGACCACAGCCGGTCCCGCAGGCTGGTGCTCAGGCCGTCACCGCGTCGAGCGAACCACCGGTCAACGCCGCCTGCCGCGCCGCCCATCGCAACGCATCCTTCGAAGCCTCCGACCCGTCGACGCCCACAACAATCCGGCCCACCACGTCGTCACCCGTCATCGTTGACTCCTCCCGTCCTCCAGTCACAGTTCCGGTCAGCTCGCCCGCGCGCCGACCCGCACCGCCTCGCGCAGCTGCGGGTCGCTCATCACGAGGTAGACCAGCCCGCAGTCCTGCGGCCCGCTCGCGCCGGGATGGCAGAGCGTGCAGGGCTCACCCGGCCGCACCGGGCACCGGGGCTCGGGCCGGCGTCCGGGATGATCATTCATGACTCCATCGTGGCTCCCCTCCCGCAGTGCCGCACAGGGGCGATAGGCCCTACGAGCGATGCCGGTGGACCGGGAGGCGCGCGCCGTTTGACGTGCCGGCCGGTACAGGCGTCCGCCGTTGTTCGCGACGGTTGTCCGCCGGCGTCGCCCCCGGTGCGGCGGCCGAGTCGCGAGATCGATGTTTGTAAACGCTTGACACCTCCGTCGATGCGGTGATCCCATCTGTATTAACTGTCAGGCAACTTGCCTAACAATTCAAGGCTCCTCAGTTGGAGGCTCGATGGGTTCCAGAGGACGGCAACAGGCGAGACGATGGATCACTCCCCTGCTGGCGGCAGCAGTGGTGGCAGCGATCCTTCCGCTGGCGGAACCGGCGCAGGCCGCCGCGACCCGGTATGAGGCAGAGAGCGCCACCATCTCCGGCGGCGCCGTGGAGTCCAACCACACCGGCTTCACCGGAACAGGATTCGTCAACTACGACAACGCGACCGGCGGCTACGTCGAGTGGACCGTCAACGCCGCCACGGCGGGAACCGCGACGATCGGGCTCCGCTTCGCCAACGGCACCACAACCGACCGGCCGATGGACGTCAGCGTCAACGGCACGGCGGTCGCCACCTCGCTGTCGTTCCCGGGCACCGGCAACTGGGACACGTGGCAGACCAAGACCATCACCGCTGCGGTGACCGCCGGCACCAACAGGATCCGTGCCGTCGCGACGACCGTCAACGGCGGCCCCAACGTCGACCGGATCGACGTCGACGTCGCGCCGCCGACGTCGGACTACCAGGCGGAGAACGCGACCGTCTCACAGGGCGCGGTCGAGTCCAACCACACCGGGTTCACCGGCACCGGCTTCGTGAACTACGACAACATCGTCGGAAGCTACGTCGAATGGTCGATCCCGGCCGCCACCGCGGGCAACGTGAGCGTCGCCATCCGATACGCGAACGGTGTCGCGAACGGCGCGAGCGTCGACCGGCCGATGGACGTGACGGTCAACGGCACCCTCGTGCGCAGTGCCCTGTCGTTCCCGAGCACCGGCAACTGGGACACCTGGCAGACGGTGACGGTAACCGTCGGTCTCTCCGCCGGCACCAACCGGATCCGGGCCATCGCCACGACCGCCAACGGCGGGCCCAACGTCGACCGGCTCAGCACCGGCGTCCCCGGCGACACCGCACCGCCGACCGCGCCCGGACAGCCCGCCTGCAGCACCATCACCGAGAACAGCATCAACTTGTCGTGGGGTGCCTCGACCGACAACGTCGGCGTCGTCGCGTACGACATCTACCACGACGGCAACAAGATCGGTGAGGCCGCCGGGAGCGCCACCGCGAAGTCCCTGACCGGCCTGCAGCCCAACTTCGAATACCGCCTGTCGGTCTTCGGCCGCGACGCGGCAGGCAACGTATCCACGAGCAGCCCGCAGGCGATCTGCCGGACCCTCGCCAGCTCCGACACACAGGCGCCGACCCCGCCGACCGGCTTCGCCACCGCCAACGTCGCCGGCAGCTCCGTCGACACGTCGTGGACCGCGTCGACCGACAACGTCGGCGTGACGGGGTACGACGTGCTGGGCGCCGGCGGCTCGGTGCTCAAGTCGGTCGGCAACGTGACCTCGACGACGGTCACCGGGCTGGCGTGCAACACCACGTACACGCTGACCGTGGTCGCGAAGGACGCCGCCGGCAACACCTCCTCGCCGAGCAACGCGAGGACCTTCACCACCACCGCGTGCAGCGGGGGCGTGCCCTCGAGCATCACCACCGTCTCGACCGGCTGGACGATCCCGTGGGGACTCGCCTGGCTGCCGGACGGCCAGACGGCGATCGCGACCGAACGCGACTCTTTCAAGGCCTTCAAGGTCACCCTGAGTGGCGCGAGGACCCAGGTCGGCACCGTGCCGAACACGGTCACCACCAACGGCGAAGGCGGCCTGCTCGGCGTCGCGGTCGACCCGAACTGGAACAGCAACCACTACGTGTACTTCATGCACACCGCCGCCGAAGGCAACCGCATCGCCCGGATGACCTACAACGGCACGACGCTCTCGGCGTACACGTCGCTGGTCACCGGCATCATGAAGAACCGCTACCACAACGGCGGTCGCTTGGCGTTCGGCCCTGACGGCTACCTCTACGCGACCACCGGCGAGGCGCAGACGCCCGATCTCGCCCAGGACAAGAACTCGCTCAACGGCAAGATCCTGCGGATGAAGACCGACGGCACCCCGGCGCCCGGTAACCCGTTCGGCACGCTCGTGTACAGCTACGGCCACCGCAACCCACAGGGCATCGCCTGGGACTCGCAGGGTCGGCTGTGGGAGGCCGAGTTCGGCAACAGCCAGTTCGACGAGCTCAACCTCATCAAAGCGGGACGCAACTACGGCTGGCCGACGTGTGAGGGCACCTGCAGCGTCTCCGGGATGGAGAACCCGAAGCGGCAGTGGTCGGTGAGCACCGCCTCGCCGAGCGCGATCGCGATCGTCCGGGACGTCGTGTACATGGCGGCGCTGCGCGGCCAGCGGCTGTGGCGGATCCCGTTGCTCGACGGCGAGAACACCGGCACACCGACGGCGTACTACGTCGGCACGTACGGGCGGCTGCGCACCGTGGTCAAGGTGCCGGGCGCCGATCAACTGTGGCTGTCGACCACCAACTGCGACAACAACGGCGGTGCGGCCGCCGGCTCCGACCAGATCTTCCGGATCGCGATCAGCTAGTCGATTCCGAACCCCCTGGAGGAACGATGCGACTCATGAGCAGGCGCGCGGGCCTGACCGCGCTCGCGGTCGGCGTCGTGGCGGCGATGACGCCACTCGCACTGCATGTCCCGTCCGCCGAGGCCGCCACGACGGTCTACCAGGCGGAGAACGCCACCATCTCGCAGGGCGTGGCGGAGTCCAACCACGCCGGCTACACGGGCACCGGATTCGTGAACTACGACAACGTCAGCGGCTCGTACGTGCAGTGGTCGGTGACCGCCGCGGCCGCCGGCAGCGCGACGCTCACCATCAGATTCGCCAACGGAACGACCACCAGCCGGCCGATGAACATCAGTGTCAACGGCACGACCGTCGCGTCCGGCGTGGCGTTCAACGGCACCGGCAACTGGGACACCTGGCAGGACGTCAACGTCACCGCGACGCTGAACGCCGGCGCCAACACGGTCCGGGCCACCGCCACCACGGCCGGCGGCGGGCCCAACGTCGACAAGCTCACGGTCGTCGACGGCAGTACCGGCGGGCCCAGCATGGCCGTCGCGCCGTACGAGTACTTCGGCTGGGGCAACCCGCAGAGCCCGACCTCGGTGATGTCGGCGACCGGCATCAAGTTCTTCACGCTCGCCTTCATGCTCTCCGACGGCGGATGCAACCCGCTGTGGGACGGCTCGCGTCCGCTCACCGGCGGCGACGACCAGGCGAAGATCAACGCCATCCGCGGCGCGGGCGGGGACATCATCGTCTCCTTCGGCGGCTGGAGCGGCAACAAGCTCGGCGAGAAGTGCTCGTCGGCATCCGCGCTCGCCGGCGCGTACCAGAAGGTCATCAACGCATACCAGCTCAAGGCGATCGACATCGACATCGAGGCGACCGAGTTCTCCAACGCCACCGTCCGGCAGCGGGTCATCACAGCGTTGAAGACGATCAAGACCAACAACCCGGGCATCAAGACGTTCGTCACGTTCGGCACGACCCCGACCGGGCCGGACTCCGACGGCATCGATCTCATCAACAAGGGCGCCGCGACCGGCCTGAACAATGACGGCTGGACCATCATGCCGTTCGACTTCGGCGGGCACAGCGGCACGATGGGCGCCGCGTCGGTCAGTGCCGCCGACGGCCTGAAGAACGCCGTCAAGAACGCCTACGGCTACAGCGATGCCGTGGCCTATACGAGGATCGGCATCTCGTCGATGAACGGCAAGACCGACGAGACCGACGAGACCGTCACGCTCGCCGACTTCCAGACGATTCTGGCGTACGCGCAACAGCACCACCTGGCCCGCCTGACGTTCTGGTCGGTCAACCGCGACCGGGCCTGCGGCAGCGGTTCCGACGCCGATTCGTGCAGCGGCGTCTCGCAAGCGGCGTACGCATACACCAAGGTGCTCGTCCAGTACACCGGCTGAGAAGGGATCCCCATGAAGCTCAGACAGTTCGGTTCGGCGCTGTCCGCAGTCGGGCTGGTCGTGGCACTGTCGCCATTGGCCTCACCGGCGGCAGCGGCGGCGTCCGTGGACTATCAGGCCGAGAGCGCGACGATCTCGCAGGGTGTGGTCGAGTCCAACCACACCGGCTACACCGGCACCGGATTCGTCAACTACGACAACGTCAGCGGCTCCTACGTCCAGTGGTCGGTGACCGCGTCGGCGGCCGGCACGGCCACGATCGTCCTGCGGTATGCGAACGGCACCACGACGAACCGGCCGATGGACATCTCCGTCAACGGCACGGTGGTCTCCGGCGCACTGTCCTTCCCCGGTACCGGCAACTGGGACACCTGGCAGACCAAGACGGTCACGGCAGCGGTGAACGCCGGCACGAACACGATCCGCGCCACCGCGACCACCGCCAACGGCGGGCCCAACGTCGACAAGCTCAGCGTCGCCGTGGACACCGGACCACCGCCGGGCGGTCCGGCCGTGCCCTTCGGCAGTCACCTCTTCCCCTATGTGAGCGGCACGCTCAGGCCGAGCGGCACGCAGTCCACTGTGGACCAGGCGGTCGTCACCTACTACAACAAGTGGAAGGCCGCGTTCGTCAGGCAGAACTGCGGCAACGGCTGGTACGAGATCATCTCGCCGGACGCCGATCACCCCTATGTCGCCGAGGCGCAGGGCTACGGCATGGTGATCGTGGCCACCATGGCCGGCGCCGACCCGAACGCGAAGACCGTCTTCGACGGACTGGTCAAATACATGTTGGCCCATCCGTCCGTACACAATCCCGATCTGCTCGCAGCTGAGCAGGACACGGCCTGCAAGAGCGTCAACGGTTCGGACTCGGCGACCGACGGGGATCTCGACGTCGCGTACGGGCTGCTCCTGGCCGACAAGCAGTGGGGCAGCGCCGGAACCTACAACTACAAGCAGCTGGCCATCAGACACATCAATGCGATCAAGGCCAACGAGGTCAACCCTACGACCCATCTGCTGCTCCTCGGCGACTGGAGCACCCCGGGCGACAGCCTCTACTGGACGACCCGGCCGTCCGACTTCATGATCGACCACTTCCGCGCATTCAAGACGGCCACCGGTGACACGACGTGGGACACCATCCGCACCGCGCACCAGAGCCTCATCACCGACCTGCAGAGCCGGTACGCGTCGAGCACCGGGCTGCTGCCCGACTTCGTCGTCGACACCAACACCACGGCGCGGCCGGCGCCCGGCGAGGTGCTCGAGGACCCGAACGACGGCAAGTACTTCTGGAATTCCTGCCGCACCCCGTGGCGTATCGGCGCGGATGCGGTGACCAGCGGCAACGCCGCCTCGCTCGCCTCGGCCCGCAGGCTCAACACCTGGGTGCGGGGCAAGACCGGCGGCAACCCGAACAGCATCGCCGTCGGCTACTCGCTCAGCGGCACGGCGATCTCCTCCGGCAGCGAGCCGGCGTTCTTCGCACCGTTCGCGGTGGCGGCGCTCACTGACTCCGGCAGCCAGCCGTGGCTCGACGCGCTGTGGACCAAGATGGTCAACACGTCGTTCACCAGCAACGACTATTACTCGACGAGCATCCAGCTCCAGGTGATGATCGTCGTCAGCGGCAACTTCTGGGCTCCCTGATCGCAACTGTCGGGTCCGGTGTCCCCCGCTGGGCACCGGACCCGACCACGTGTGCATCGGTGGGATGGACGGCGGCGGCGCCGGTCGCCCGGCGCGGCAGGTGCTGCTCAGCCTCCCGGTACGGGAAAGTTGCCGGGGTCGCGGTGGACACGTCGGACAGACCGTGACGTGGCCGACCACCCCGCCATCTCCCGTCCGTAGACGGCAGCCTTCACACCGGCCTCCTCGTGACCGCGTCCCCGGCGAGGAAGCACGACAGGAGTCGCCTGAAGTCGTGTGGGTGCTCGATCGCCGGTACGTGGCCGCATCGCCCGAACACGTGCAGCCGGACATCGGCCAGGTGTCCGAGCAGGGGCAGCGCGGCCGTCTCGATCGGGGTGACCCGGTCCTCGGCGCCGTGGACGAGCAGCACGGGCGCGCGGATCGCTGCCAGCGTCTGCGCCGGGAGGGCGAGCGCGTCGGCCCAACGTGCTCTGGGTGGTGGGAACAGCGACGCGAACGCGGCCTCCCCCGCTCGCATCGCGGCGGCACGGGCATCGACTGCCGGCTCGGTCACCAGCGCCTGGTCGAAAACGAGGCGACGCAACATGTCCCGCGCCCCGAGCGGGCCGGCGGGGGCGGCCCAGATCGCGTCGAGGTCGGCGGACAGCGGCGCCCCGGGGGCGCCCATCGTCGAGACCGCCACGACCCGGGTGACCCGTTGGGGACGCGCGGCCGCCAACGCCAGCGCCACGGCGCCGCCCATGGAGTGGCCCACCACGGCGTAGTGCTCGATACCGAGCGCGTCCATCAGGCCCGCGGCCTGCTCCGTCCACAGCCGGAGCCCGCCGACGGCGCCCGCCGGGACCGGCGTACGGCCGAACCCCGCCTGGTCGGGAGCCACCAGGCGCCAGGATGTGCCCAGCGCCTGCGCCGTCGTCGCCCAGGCGCCGGACCCGGTCGTGCCGGGTCCGGAGCCGTGCAGCATCAGCACCGCGGGCCCCGTGCCGTCCTCCATGACGTGGACACCGGATCCGTCGACGGTGACGGTCCGAAACGCCGTCACCGGGGCAGGTCAGGGGTACTCATGCCGGGTCGGCGTTGACGGACTTCGCGAACAGCTCCATCATCGCCCGGCCGAACTGCGGCATGTCGGGCCAGCCGCGGCAGGAGACGAGGTTGCCGTCCACGACGTCGGGGGCGTCGATGACCGTCGCGCCCGCGTTCTCCATGTCACCGGTGATGGGCGGGAAGCACGCCGTCTTGCGGCCCTTCAGCAGCCCGTACACCGCCGGCACCTGCGCGCCGTGGCACACCAGCGCGATCGGGAGGTTTCGCGCGAAGAAGTGCTCGGTGATGCGCCTGACGTGGGCATCGACCCGGATCCACTCGGGGGCGCGTCCGCCGGGGATGATGAGGGCGTCGTAGCGCTCGACGTCGACCTCGGACCAGGGCACGTCGACCGGCAGCTTCCGGCCGTTCTTCTCCACGTAGGCGTCGGAATTGGGGTCGAACTCGTGGATGACCAGCTGCACGTCGCGCATCGTCCGTGACGAGACGTCAACGTCCCAGCCGCCCTCCTGCACGCGGTAGTAGGGGTACATGGTGTCGAGCTCTTCGGCGGCGTCGCCGGTCAGGAGCAGTGCTCTGGGCACCTGCTTCTCCTCGCATCTGGGGGACGGGGGAACCAATCCAATACGATCCGATCCGGTTGCGTCAGCATTCCTCGGGCCGGCCTGCCCGTCAAGCCTCCACCGCCATCCCGTCGAAGAGCCGCCGGAACCGCTCGCCGGAGCGCAGGATGTGCCGGCGCATGGCGTAAGCGGCGGCGTCGGGGTCACGCGCGGCGACCGCGGCCACGATCGCTTCGTGCTCGGCCATCGCCAGGTGGGTGACCTGGATGTCGTGGTGCAGCCGGAACAGGTGCACGTGGGTGTGCAGGCGAGCGAGCGCTTCGCGGATGACCTGGTTCTCCGCGCTCAGGGCGATGAGATCGTGAAAGGCGGCGTCGCGCAGCCCGAAGGCGCCGTAGGCCATGGGCCCGACGCCCCGCTCCAGCTCCGCCATCTCCTCCAGCATGCTCCGCAGGCCGGCCACCTGCTCCGGGGATGCCCGCTCGGCGCATCTGCGCGCCGCCGCCGGCTCCAGGAGCAGGCGGATCTCGAGCATGTCCTCGAACCGTTGCCGGGTGATCTGCGGGGGAATGCGGTATCCGGCATGGGGCACCCGCACGACCAGACCCTCGGCCTCCATCCTGTTCAGCGCGTCACGGATCGGCGTCTGCGAGACCCCCAGCTCGCGCGCCAGGACGTCGATCGTGACGCGGGAGCCGGGCTCGATCCGTAGCGACATCAGCTGTCCGAGCAGCGTGTCGTACACCTCGTCGGCGAGCCGGCCGCGAGATCTTCCCGGCGGCATCGCGCCTGTCATGGCGCCGTGGCCCCACCCGAGCGTCGCTTCGTCGTCCATCGTGACGTGAGGTCCCCTTCGTGCGTCTTCGCGAGCCTGTTGACATCGATCGCAGAGCTGCTGCATGCTGACGGCCACTCAGATCGTATAGGAAAAGTGAGGATGCCAGTCATCCTGCACCCTCGCGGAACCGCCCGCCAGCACGCAACTTCGATCACCTGAGGCTCCCACGAGCATGCTCGACGTCCTGCTCGGCTCGCCACTGGCCCGCCGTCCAAGGACCGAACGACATTCGAACTCGCGGCGTACCCGTGACGCCGGTCTGCGGTAAGGCCCGCGACGGGCCGGCAACACGCCTGAACACCCCCGGCACCTGCTCGGCGAAGCACGCAGCAACGCTCCCGAAGTCCCCACCGAGAAAGCAGGCAGAGGATGCGGTACCCACAGCGAACAGGACGACTGTCCGTCCCCGGCCGAAAGGCGCAGCTCGCGGCGGTGGCCTTACTGCTGGCCACGACCGTGGCGGCGTGCGGCGGCCAGGACGACGACGCGAAGGCGGGCGCCCCCAAGGCGCCGGCGAGCATTCCGGCGCTCACCCAGGACCCGCTGACCCTCAGCTTCATCTGGTTCGACTGGCCGCCCGCCCACGCGCTGGAGGAGTTCGCGAACGCGGAGTACAAGAAGGAACGGCCGAACGTCACCATCAAGGTCAACACCGTACCGAACGCAAACTGGCACGACGCGATGTTCACCCAGTTCGCCGCGCGCAAGACCGACTTCGACATCGCGATCCTGGACTCGCAGCACATCGGCGAGGCCGTGACGAACGGCAACATCCTCGACATCACCGACTTCGTCAACAAGAACATCGACGTCAAGGCCTACAATCCGTATCTGCTGGCGGCCTACGGCCAGTTCCCGCAGGCGGAGACCGGTAAGCGCGACGAGAACGCCAGCCTGTACGGCCTGCCGCTGCTCGGCGACACGTGGACGATGATCTACCGCAAGGACCTGATCGGCGACAAGCCGCCGCAGACCTGGGACCAGATGATCTCGGCCGCCGAGAAGTGCCAGGCGGACAACCCCGGCATCAGCGGGCTGGCGTTCCACCAGGCCAACGGCTCCGATGCCGCGGCCGTCACCTACAACACGGTCAACGGCGTCTACGGCGGCAACCTCTGGAACGCCAAGGACCGCAAGATCGACGGCGTCCTCAACGACCAGGCCGGGCAGGAGGCGATGGACGTCCTGGTCAACAAGATGAAGCCGTTGACCGCCAAGGGATCCGGCAACTGGTTCATCGACGAGGTGAACGCGTCGGTCGCCCAGGGCAAGGCCTGCATCGCGTTCCAGTGGATCGCTGCGAGCGGCGGCCTGCTCGACCCGAAGCAGTCGACGCTCGGCACCACGCGGGAGCAGATCCTCACCAAGCTCGGCTTCGCCACCCTGCCGGCGCAGAAGACGAACCTGGTGCCGCTCGGCGGCATGGGGATGCACATCTCGGCCTACTCCGCCAAGCCGAACCAGGCGGAGGCCCTGAACTTCATGAAGTGGTTCGAGCAGGCCGACATCCAGAAGAAGTGGGCCGCGGCCGGTGGCGTGCCGTCGCGCACGGACGCATTGCAGTCGCCCGAGTTCCTCAACGCCTCGCCGTTCAACCAGGTGTACGCGGACTCGGTGCCGCGGATGCGGGACATGTGGAACGTGCCCGAGTACGCGCGCCTCGTCGACATCGAGAACACCAACGTGAACGCGGCGCTCAACGGCGCGAAGCAGCCGAAGGACGCGCTCAACGACATCGCCAAGGAGCAGCAGAAGGTGCTCGACTCGAGCAACCGCAAGGGCGGCGGCGGGCTGTGAGTGACCCCGTCCCGCTGAAGACCGACGACTCCGGGCAGGTGGCGTCCGCGACGCCGCCTGCGCGGGGCCGGTCCCGCCGGCTGAGCGACCGCGGGCTCGCCGTGGTCTTCACCGCCCCCGCGTTGCTGCTGCTGCTCGCCATGTCGGTGTTTCCGTTGCTGTGGACGCTCTACCTGTCCTTCACCGACTACTCGGCCACCCGCGGGGGGCCCGCCGAGTTCATCGGGTTCGGCAACTACACCGCCATCCTGACGTCGCCGCAGGTCCACCAGCGAACCCTGACGACGCTGATCTTCGTTGCCGGCGCGGTCGCCCTGCAGACCGTGCTCGGTTTCGCCATCGCCTACCTGATCTCCCGGCGCACCCGCGGCCGGGGCCTGCTGACCACGCTGTTCCTGGTGCCGATGATGCTGTCGCCGGTCGTGGTCGGGCTGTTCTGGCGGTTCATGCTCGACGCGCAGTTCGGCGTGGTCAACAGCATGCTCGGCTCGCTCGGCCTGGGGCAGGTGGAGTGGCTCACCCGGCAGCGGACGGCGCTGCTCTCCCTGATCGTGGTCGACACCTGGCAATGGACGCCATTCATCATGCTCATCGCGCTCGCGGGCCTCACCGCGGTCCCCAAGTACCTGTACGAGGCCGCCTCGATCGACCGGGCGTCCGAGTGGTTCCGGTTCCGCACCATCACGCTGCCGCTGGTGTGGCCGCTGCTGCTCATCGCCGTGCTGTTCCGGGCGATCGAGGCCTTCCGGCAGTTCGACCTCGTCTACATCCTCACCAGCGGAGGTCCGGGGGTGTCGACCGAGACGTTGTCGTTCCACGTCTACAAGGTCGCGTTCCTGGGCTTCAACACCGGAACCGCCTCGGCCTACGGGATCCTCATGGTTCTCGTCGTCATCGTCCTCACGCAGCTCTACCTGCGCTACCTGAACAAGCTCAAGGAGGACTGATGGCCGTCTCCGTCGACGAGGCCGTGTCCACCGGTCCGGTCCGGGACCACACGCCACCCACACGCCGCTTCGGCGGCCGGGGTCGCGCCGTTCTGGAGGTCGTGCTGCTGACCGTGCTGGCCGTCGTCATGCTCTTCCCGGTGCTGTGGATGATCGAGACGTCGATCAAGCAGAACCGGGACGTCTACGCCGTGCCGGCCAAGTTCTTCGACTTCACCGTCACCATGGACCACGTCAAGGACGTGTTCGTCTCCTCCGGCAACGGCCGCTCGGGCCTGTCGGTCTCGTTCCTCAACTCCGTCGTGGTCGCCGGCGTCTCCACGGTGCTGGCCACCGTGCTGGGGGTCCCGGCGGCCTGGGCCTACTCACGCTTCGCCATGAAGGCCAAGAAGGACCAGCTGTTCTTCATCCTGTCCACCCGCTTCATGCCGCCCGTGGTGGTCGTGATCCCGATCTTCCTCATGTACCGCCAGGTCGGGCTCATCAACACCCAGCTCGGCCTGATCCTCATCTACACCGCATTCAACGTCCCGTTCACGATCTGGATGATGAAGGGGTTCGTCGACGAGGTCCCCGCGGAGTACGAGGACGCCGCCATGCTCGACGGCTACACCCGCCTGCAGGCGTTCCGGAAATTCACCCTCCCCCTGCTCGTGCCCGGCATCGCCGCGACGGCGGTCTTCGCCCTCATCTTCTCCTGGAACGAGTTCGTGTTCGCCATCTTCCTCACCTCCAGCGACGACGTGCGGACCGCCCCGCCCGCCATCGCCGGCCTCATCGGCGGCACCACCGTCGACTGGGGTCTCGTCGCCGCCGCCTCCGTGGTGTTCGCCCTACCGGTGCTCGTCTTCGCCTACCTGGTGCGCAAACACCTCATCGCCGGCGTGACGCTCGGGGCGGTGCGACGCTGATGGCCGGCATCGAGGTCACCGCGCTGCACAAGCGCTACCCGGACGGGACGGTCGCGGTCGACCACGTGGACCTGTCCATCGGCGACGGCGAGCTGTTCGTGATGCTCGGCCCTTCCGGCTGCGGCAAGACGACCACGCTGCGGGCCATCGCCGGCCTGGAGCGGCAGACGACCGGCGACATCCGCATCGGCGACACACTGGTCAACGACCTGCCGCCCGCCGAGCGCGACATCGCCATGGTGTTCCAGTTCTACGCGCTCTACCCGCATCTGCGGACCCGCGACAACCTGGCGTTCCCACTGCGGGCCGAGGGACTGCCCGAGCCGGAGGTCCGCAAGCGGGTCGACGAGGCCGCCAGGCTGATGCGACTCGGCCCGCTCATGGACCGGCGGCCGCGCCGGCTGTCCGGCGGGGAGCAGCAGCGCGTCGCGCTCGCTCGTGCCCTCGTACGGCGACCGCGCGCATTCCTCATGGACGAACCGCTCACCAACCTGGACGCGGAACTGAGAGCGGACATGCGCACGGAGATCAAACACCTGCAGGGGCAGCTCGGCACGACGATGGTCTACGTCACCCATGACCAGGTCGAGGCGATGTCGCTCGGTCACCGGATCGCCATCCTCAACAAGGGCCGCGTCGAGCAGATCGGCACACCGCTGGAGGTCTACGACCGTCCCGCGAGCCTGTTCTGCGCCGCGTTCATCGGCTCCCCGCCGATGAACCTCATCGAGGTGGAGGTGGCCGACGGGAAGCTGCGCAGCCAGGGCGGGCTGGACCTCACGCCACCGCCGGGCGTGCCGCGCGACCGCGGCCTCATCGCAGGCGTCCGGCCGGAGGCGCTCGAAGTCACCGCACCAGGGGCGGAACGTTCCGTCCCGGCCCGGGTCGTCGCGGCGGAAGGGCTGGGCGACGAGATCATCTACGTGATCGACCACGGTGGCCGGCGCGACGTCCGCGTCCGGATGCCACCGACGATCCGTTTCGCCGTTGACGCACCGGTCGGGCTGCGGCACTCCGGCGGCACCCCGACGGTCTACGACGTGAGCACGGAAGAGCTGGTGGCCTGATGGGAACCGTGGCAGTACACGGGCTGCGCAAGTCCTTCGGTGAGGTCCAGGCCCTGGACGGGGTGACACTGGACGTCCCCGACGGCTCGTTCTTCGTCGTGCTCGGGCCCTCCGGGGCAGGCAAGACGACGACCCTGCGAGCGATCGCCGGCCTGGACAAGCTCGACGCCGGATCGGTCCACCTGGACGGCAGGGACGCGACCGGCGACGAACCGGCCGCACGCGACCTGGCCATGGTCTTCCAGAGCTACGCCCTCTACCCGCGGCACACGGTGTACGAGAACATCGCCTCACCGTTGCGGGCACGCCGCAAGACAACCGGCGAGATCGCCGCCGCCGTCGAGCAGGTGGCGAAACTGCTGCACATCGAACGGCTGCTGCGGCGCCGTCCCGCACAACTGTCCGGCGGCGAGATGCAGCGGGTCGCCCTCGCCCGGGCGCTGGTCCGCCGCCCCCGCGCGTTCCTCATGGACGAGCCGCTGACGAACCTCGACCTCAAGCTCCGCGTCGAGATGCGCACCGAGCTCACCCGCATCCACCGCAGCCTCGGGGCGACGTTCGTCTACGTGACCAACGACCAGGTCGAGGCCCTGTCCATGGCCGACCAGATCGCGGTCCTCAAGGAGGGCACGGTGCAACAGGTCGGGACACCGACCGAGGTGTACGAGCGGCCGGCCAACCAGTGGGTCGCGGGCTTCGTCGGAAGCCCGCGGATCAGCCTGCTCGCCTGCCACGCCGAGGGAGACCGCCTGGTCGGGGCCGCAGGCTGGACCCTGCCGCGGCCCCGCTGGACCACGGCCGAGGACGGTCGTCCGCTGCTGCTGGGCGTACGCGCCGAGGACCTGTCCGTCGAGCAGCGCGGGGACGCGTCACTGGAGGGTGAGCTCTACGGGCTCGAACCGCTCGGCGACCGGACCGTGGTCGACGTCCGAGTGGGGACGGAGATGCTCAAGGTCAAGGCCCGGCCCACCGTCACCGGCACGCCGGGCGAGCGGCTGCGCGTCACGGTCGACCTGGACCGGGCGCACCTGTTCGACGCGGACACCGGGCTGGCGCTGTCCGAGGCAGGCAGGTAGCCGCGTAGCGCCCCGGCGGACCGTCACCGGTGCGCCGTTTCCTCAACGCGCGTGGCGCGACCTGCTGAGCTCACGCTGCCCATCACCACGAACGTCACAGGAGGCGACCCCCAATGCGTGACCCGATGGACGTCCTGGCCCCCGAGCACCGGCGGCTCCGGATCGGCGACGCCTGGCGCGACGCCGCCGGCGGAGCCACCTTCGCCGTCGAGGACCCGGCCACCGGCAAGACCATCGCCGAGGTGGCGGACGCCGGCGTCGCCGACGGGCTCGCCGCTCTGGACGCGGCGAGCACGGCGATGGCGCAGTGGGCGGCGACCCCGCCGCGAAAACGATCGGAGCTGCTGACCGCGACGTACCGGGCACTGACCGAACGGTCCGAGGAGGTCGCCCGGTTGATCACGCTCGAGATGGGCAAGACGCTCGCCGAGGCCCGCGGGGAGGTGACCTACGGCGCCGAGTTCTTCCGCTGGTTCGCCGAGGAGGCGGTACGCGTCGAGGGGCGCTACAACACCGCTCCGGCCGGCGGGTACCGCATCCTCACCGTGCCGAAGCCGGTCGGGCCGTGCGTCTTCGTGACGCCCTGGAACTTCCCGTTGGCCATGGGTGCCCGAAAGATCGCTCCCGCGCTGGCGGCGGGCTGCACGACGATCACCAAGCCGGCCGCCCAGACACCACTCACCATGCTGTTGCTGGCCCGCATCATGGAGGAGGTCGGCGTTCCCCCGGGCGTCGTCAACGTGGTCACCACCAAGCGTGCCGGCGCGGTCGTCTCAGCGCTGCTGGCAGACCGCCGGACCCGCAAGCTCTCGTTCACCGGGTCGACCGAGGTCGGGCGCGTGCTGCTGCGCCAGGCGGCGGACAACGTGCTGCGCACCTCCATGGAACTGGGCGGCAACGCGGCCCTGATCGTGTGCGCCGACGCGGACCTGGACGTCGCGGTCGACGGCGCCATGGTGGCCAAGATGCGCAACCTCGGGGAATCCTGCATCGCGGCCAACCGGATCTACGTCGAGGAGCCGGTGCACGAGGAGTTCGTGGCGCGCTTCGCCGAGCGGATGGCCGCGCTCTCGGTGGGCCACGGCCTCGACGACGGCGTGGACGTCGGGGCGCTGATCGACGAGCCCTCGGTCGCCAAGATCGACGAGCTCGTCGCCGACGCGGTCGACCGCGGCGCCCGCGTCCTGGTGGGCGGCGAGCGCCCGGACGGGCCGGGCCACTTCTACCCGCCGACGGTCCTCGTCGACGTGCCCGACGACGCGCGGATGCTGCAGGCGGAGATCTTCGGCCCGGTGGCGCCGATCATGTCGTTCACGTCCGACGACGAGGTGCTGGCCAAGGCCAACGACACCGAGTACGGCCTGGTCGGATACGTCTTCACCCGGGACCTCCAACGGGCGCTGCGGTTCACCGAAGGACTGCAGACGGGGATGCTCGGCGTCAACCGTGGCCTGATCTCGGACCCGTCAGCTCCGTTCGGAGGCGTGAAGCAGTCCGGGATCGGCAAGGAGGGCTCGCACGAGGGCATCCGCGAGTACCTCGACGTCACCTACGCGGCGATCGACCTGCCGTGACCGGCTCGCCGTCCGCCCAGCACATCGCCGCCGACGTTCCAGAGAGGCCCTGACATGCTTGAGACCGTCCGCGGACCACGCCAGCTGATCGTGGGCGAAGGGGTCGCGCAGAACATCCCGCGCGTGGTGGCCGAGTGCGGCTCCCGGGTCCTCATCGTGACCGACCGGATTCTGCTGGGACAGCCGGGCGTCGCCGAGATCGTGGCCGCCGTACGGGAGAAGGCCAAGGTCGTCGCGGTGTTCGCCGACGCCACCCCGGACGTGCCACTCTCCGACGTCGCCCTGGCCGTCTCGGTCGCCGCGGAGGTGAACGCCGACGTGATCCTCGCCATCGGCGGCGGTACGGTGATCGACCTCGCCAAGATCGTCGGCGTCATCCGGCGCCACGGCGGCACGCCACGCGACTTCTACGGCGAGTCGAAGGTGCCGGGGCCGACGATTCCTCTCGTCGCGGTCCCGACCACGTCAGGCACCGGCTCGGAGCTCACGCCGGTCTCGGTGCTGACCGACCCGGACCGCGCGCTGAAGGTGGGGGTCTCCAGCGTCCACATCGTGCCCGACTTCGCCATCGTGGACCCCGAGCTCACCTACACCTGCCCCGCGACCGTCACCGCCCACTCCGGCATCGACGCGTTCTGTCACGCGGTGGAGAGCTTCACCGCGCGCCCCCGTGCCCACAGCCCGCGCGACCCGGTGGAACAGGTCTTCCTCGGCCGCAACCCGATCACCGACCACTACGCGCTGCTGGCCGCGGAGCGGATCGCCCGCAGCCTGCGCCGCGCCGTCAGGGACGGAGGCGACACGGACGCGCGCGCAGACATGTCCTACGGGTCGATGCTCGCCGGAATCGCCTTCTCCCACGCCGGCAACGCTGCCCCGCACGCTTTCCAGTACCTCATCGGCGCGGCCACCCACACGCCGCACGGCCTGGGCGTCGGGCTGCTGCTGCCCTACGCGCTGGACGCGGCCAGGGACGCCATCGACGACCGGCTGACCATCCTCGCCGGCGTGTGCGGGCTCGACGTGACCGACGCCTCGGATGCCGAGGGCGCAGATGCGTTCCTCACCTGGCTCGACGGGCTCCTCGCCGACATCGGCATGCCTGCCACCTTGGCGGACATCGGGGTGGCACGCGCCGACCTCCCACGCTTCGCGGAGACGGCCGGCGGCATCACCCGCTTGATGCAGAACCACCCAGGCCCGACCGACACCGCCAGCCTCACCGCGATCCTCGAAGCGGCCTGGCTCGGGGACCGGACCCGACACAGGCCCCGGCTCCCCACCAGACCCAGCATCTGACCCGAACTGCTCCGTCGCCTGCTCGTCAAGGCGGCTACGCTGCCCTCGTGACGCACGAGAAGGAGATCGTCGAGCCGGTCGACCTGTGCCTGCCGAACGGGCGGCTCAACCCCGCGGCGGTCGGCTGGACCCGCCGGCCGCTGCACCGGGCGAACCTGCGCGGCTGGGGAAGGGCCAAGCGCTGGGAGTACTGGGGGATCGTCACGCCCACCCACATCGTCGGCCTCGTCGCATCGTCGCTGGACTACGCCGGCGTGCACGGCGTCTACGTGCTCGACCGCGCAACGAAGGTCGAGGTCAGCAAGGACGCGGTGGTCCCCTTCGCCCGCGGCGCCGAACTGCCGCCCGTCAGCGGCGCGGGCACCGCGAGCGTGCGCGGCGCCGGCCTGTCGATCGACATCGACCAGACCCCCGAGGGCAGCACGATCCGCGCCACCGCACCCGGCGTCGAGATCGACCTCATCGTGCCGCTGCCGCCCGGCCACGAGTCGCTCGGCGTCGTGGTCCCGTGGAGCGCTCGCCGGTTCCAGTACACGGTCAAGGACGTCGGCCGTCCGGTGCACGGCTCGCTGCGGGTGAACGGCACGGCGCACGCCGTGGCCGGGGAGGACTCGTTCGCCGTGCTCGACCACGGCCGGGGCAAATGGCCGTACGCGATCCGGTGGAACTGGGCGGCCGGCAGCGCGCCGGGCGTGTCGATCCAGCTCGGCGGCAAGTGGACCGACGGTACCGGCTCGACCGAGAACGCGCTCATCGCCGGCGGGCGGCTGCACAAGCTCGGCGCCGAACTGCGCTGGAGCTACGACCGCCGCGACTGGCTGCGGCCGTGGCGGATCAGCGGCGACCGGGTCGAGGTGGAGTTCCACCCGTTCCACGAGAAGATCGCGCGCACCAACCTCGGCATCGTGGCCAATGAGACCCACCAGTGCTTCGGACACTTCTCCGGCTGGGTCCAGGCGGACGACGGCGGCCGGGTGAGTCTGGACGGCCTGGTCGGGTGGGCCGAGGAGGCTCACAACCGCTGGTAGCGCAGCCGGGCGTTGACCTGCCGACCACGCGCCGGTCGTAGGCCGTGGAGCTCATCCTCCACGTCGGACAGTTGCGTGTGGACGGTCGCGCTCACCCCGGCCGGGATCGCGGGCACGACGTCAGTTCTTTGTCGGAGCCCGCACCCGTGCAACCTCGTCGATGCTTCAACGGTCCTTCCGAGTGACGACATCCACGAGACCACGGGGGGTACATCGATGGGAAGACGTCTTGCCGCGGCGAGCCTTGCCACGCTGCTCGGGCTCGCGCCGGTGGCACCTGCCGCGGCCGCCGCACCCGTAACCTTCACCCCGGGCGCGCCCGGGCTCGGCGACCCGCACTACCCGCTGTCGGGCAACGGCGGCTACGACGTGCGCCACTACGACCTCGACGTGCGCTACGCCCCGGCCACCGACGAGCTGACCGGCCACGCCACGATCCTCGCCGCCGCCACTCAGCACCTGTCCCGCTTCGACCTCGACCTGACCGGCCTGGCCGTCGACGCGATCCGCGTCAACGACCGTCCCGCGGCCTGGACCCGCGACGGCGGTGAGCTGGTCATCACCCCGGCCCGGGGCCTGCGCAAGGGGCAGCCGTTCACCGTCGATGTGCGCTACCACGGGGTGCCGGTCCGGTACAGCTACCCGAGCGACATCCCCGGCGAGCCGGCGTACGAGTACGGCTTCATCCGCACCGACGACGGCGCGATCATCGCCGGCGAGCCGGAGTCCGCGACGCTGTGGTTCCCGGTGAACGACCACCCGCGGGACAAGGCGACCTACTCGATGCGCCTGACGGTGCCCGAGGGGCTGACCGCGATCGGCAACGGCGTGCCGCTCGGCTCGTCCACCCGCGACGGCTGGACGACGTGGCGGTGGGCGGCGCTCACTCCGGTCGCCAGCTACCTGAGCACGATGGCGGTCGGCCGGTTCCGCGTCGATCAGCACCTGCACGACGGGCGGCCGACCGTGATCGCCGTCGACGCCGCGCTCGCCCCGGAGGTCGCCGACCCGGTCGTCGGACGCACCGACGAGATCACCGACTACCTGGAGACCCTGTTCGGCGCGTACCCGATGGAGGCCAACGGCGCGATCGTCGACCGGGCCGACACGCTGTGGTTCGCGCTGGAGACCCAGACCCGGCCGACGTACCCCGCCTCGTACTTCACGTCCGGCACCAGCAGGTACCAGGCGACGGTCGTCGCGCACGAGCTCACCCACCAGTGGTTCGGCGACAGCGTGTCGGTGGCCAACTGGTACGACACCTGGCTCAACGAGGGCTTCGCCACCTACGGCGAGTGGATGTGGGGCGAGCACGACGGCTGGTTCACCGTGCAGCACGAGTTCAACCAGTTCTACGAGTTCCCGATCGACCACCCGTTCTGGGCGCCCGCCTACGATCCGGCCGGTGAGCGGCCGTGGGGGCTCTCGGCGTACACCCGCGGCGCCATGACCCTGCACGCCCTGCGCATGCACGTCGGCGACGCCACGTTCTTCCGGATCCTGCGCACGTGGGCAGCGGAACGCCGGTACGCCAACGGCTCCACCGAACAGTTCGCCGCGCTCGCCTCCCGCGTCGCCGGACGGGACCTGCGGCCGTTCATCATGGACTGGCTCGCCGGCCCGCAGAAGCCTCCGAACCCGGACCCGGCACCGGTGGCGCTCGCCGGCCCGGCGACGGCCGGCGGAGGCTGCGCACCGCCGGCAGGCCTTCCACCCCGCATCATGGCGGGCTGCGGCCGGTGATCGGAGCCGCACCGCCGTGTTCTGTTGCGTTCGCCGATCGGCAAGATCGAGACAGACACGATGGCGTCGTTCCCCGTGCGCGCCATCGCGGTCTACAACGGCCAGGTGCGGGGGTTTCCACCCCGGCGGAGCGCGGCGCTACACGACGCTGCGGCACATCGAAGCGCACCACGCACGCCGCGCTATAGTGACCGTGGAGACCTAGACGCGCACGGATGGTGGCGACATGCCATGGGTCCATTCCTCATCACGGTGCTGCTGTTGGCGATGGCCGGGTTTGTGGCCAGCGTCCGGATCGTCCGGCAATTCGAGCGTGGTCTGATTTTCCGGCTCGGCCGTCTGCGAGACACGACGCGTGGGCCCGGCCTGACCTTGATCGTGCCGTTGCTGGACCGGTTGCAGAAAGTGAACCTGCAGATCGTCACCATGCCGGTCCCGGCACAGGACGGGATCACCCGGGACAACGTGACCGTCACAGTCGACGCGGTGGTGTACTTCCGGGTCACCGACCCGGTCCGCGCCGTCGTCAACGTGCAGGATTACATGTTCGCGGTCCTCCAGGTGGCACAGACGTCGTTGCGCTCGATCATCGGCAAGAGCGACCTCGACGAGCTGTTGACCAATCGCGAGCGGCTCAATCAAGGCCTGGAAGTCATGATCGACAGCCCGGCGATCGATTGGGGCGTCCACATCGACCGGGTGGAAATCAAGGATGTCTCGCTGCCGGAGTCGATGAAACGCTCGATGTCCCGGCAAGCCGAGGCGGAGCGCGAGCGGCGCGCGCGGATCATCACCGCGGACGGTGAGCTGCAGGCGTCGCACAAGCTCGCCGACGCCGCGGCCGCGATGGCGCAGACGCCGACCGCGTTGCAATTGCGGCTGTTGGAGACGGTGGTCGAGGTGGCGGCCGAGAAGAACTCGACGCTGGTCCTGCCGTTCCCAGTCGAACTGCTGCGCTTTCTGGACAAGCCGGAGTCGGTGCGAGTCCCGGCCCCGGCATCAGAGACGGCGCACGCCACCGAGTTGTCCGAGTCCACGCCGCGCGCCGGCCTGCGCGGCCGCGAAATGGGCAACCCGAGTTTCGACGCCGCACACATCGCAAGGACGTAGAGCGGCACCGTTGCGGACCGCTTCACCCGCGAGGACGACAGGTCCTCGGGAGCGCCGCGCGCTACCGGTAGACGAGGCCGCCGCCGACCTCGATGACCTGGCCGGTGACGCCGGCGGCGCCGTCGCCGGCCAACCAGCGCACCGCGGCCATCAGGTCGTCGGGAACCAGGCGGCGGCGCAGGGCCTGCCGCTCGAACACCTCCGCGTCGATCTCCGCCGGGGTCCGGCCCGCCGCCAGTTCGACCTCGCTCTCCGTCATGATCGCGCCCGGCGAGATCGCGTTGACGGTCACGCCGGACGGGCCCAGGGTCCGCGCCAGGGACCGGGTCAGGCCGACCAGCGCGGCCTTGCTCGCCACGTACGACGGGCCGGACGGGCCGCCCATCCGCACGGTCGCCGAGGTGATGTTGATGATCCGGCCGGTACCACGGGTCGCCATGCCCGGCGCCAACGCCTGCGCGAGCAGCATCGGCGCGGTCACGTTCACCGCGAAAGTGGCATTCCACTCGGCGATGCTCAACGCGTCGAGCCCGACGTTCGAGGCGCGGGCAGCGTTGTTGACCAGGACGTCCACCGGTCCGGCCGCCTTTGCCAGGGCGGCGACGTCCGCGGCGACGGACAGGTCGGCCTCGAGGACCAGCACCTCGCCGCCGAGGTCGCGGCACTGCGCCGCGACCATCGCGATCTCCAGCGGCGCGCCGAGGTGGTGCAGCACGACCGTCGTGCCGGAAGCGGCCAGGGCCCGGGCGGCGGCGGCGCCGATGCCGCGACGGGCGCCGGTGACCAGGACGCGGCCGGTCACGGTGTCGCCGCCGGGGACAGGACCGTCTTGACGCTGCGGCCCTCGCTGACCGTGCGCAGCGCGTCGTCGAAGCGTTCGAGCGCGAAGGTGTCCGTCACCAGGGGCGCCAGACGTTCGGGGTGGCGGCCGATGGTGTCGATCGCGGCCGGGAAGCTGCGCAGGATCGCCATCGAGCCGACGATGGTCAGCTCGTCGGCGTAGATCCGGTACGGGGACACCTCGGCCGTCGCCGTGGGTGACGCGACGCCGAAGACGAGCAGGGTGCCAGCCCGCGCGACGCAGGCGAGGGCCTGGCCGAACGCTGCCGGGTTGCCGGTGGCCTCGATGACCCACGGCGCGCGCAGGCCTGCGACCTCCTCCGGTGCGCAGACCGTGGCTCCGGTGAGCCGGGCGGCGAGTGCCCGGCGGGCGGGGTTGACGTCGACGAGGGTCACCGGGCCGACGCCGCGCAGGTCGAGCAGGACGGCCAGGACCATGCCCATGGTGCCGGCACCGAAGATGACGACAGGCTCGTCGGGTCTGGCGGCGAGTCGTTCCAGGCCGCGAACGGCGCAGGCGACCGGCTCGGCAAGCGGGGCGACGGCGAACGGAAACGTCTCCGGCAGCCGGTACAGGTTGGCGGCCGGTGCCGGGGTGAACTCGGCCCACGCGCCGGGCTCGGTGGCGCCGATCGCGCGCCAGTCGGTGCACATGTTGCCGCGGCCTCGGCGGCACGGGTCGCAGCGGCCGCAGTGCAGGGACGGGTCGACGGCGACGAGGTCGCCGGGGGCGAAGCCGGTGACGCCGGCGCCGACCGCGACCACTTCACCCCAGGGCTCGTGCCCCGGCACCAGCGGGAAGCGGTCACTGCCGAGGTCGCCGGCGACGAGGTGCAGATCGGTGCCGCAGATGCCGCAGGAGCGCACCGCGACGACGACGCCGTCGCGGTCCGGTGCGGGATCGGGCAGGTGTTCGAGGCTCAGCTGTCCGGGTCCGGTCACCACCACTGCGCGCATGTCACCCTCCTTCACGAGTCGAAGACGATGAGGCCGCGGGTGGCCTCGCCACGGCGCAGTGCGTCGTATGCCTCGTCGACCTGGTGTACTCCCCACCGGCCGGACACCATGTCGGCGAGCGGGAGCCGGCCCGCCAGGTACAGGTCGACCAGGTCAGGGAAGTCGACGGGCGGGTTCGAGGACCCGTACTTCGACGCGATGATCCGGCGTTCGCCGTTGAGCAGGTGGCCAGGGTCGAAGGCGACCGTCGTGTCGTCGGGGTAGCCGGCGATCAGCACGCAGGTGCCCCGCCGGGCCAGGCTGCGCAGGGCGAGGCCGAATGCGGGTGCGGCGCTGGTGGTGACGAACGCGAAGTCGGCGCCGCCGCCGGTCGCCGCCAGCACCTGGTCGAGCGCGTCGGGTGCGGTGGCGTCGACGCAGTGGGTGGCGCCGATCGCGCGTAGCGTGTCGAACTTCCCGGGGACGACGTCGACGGCCACGATCGGATACGCACCGGCCAGGGCGCCGGCGTGCAGGACGTTGGCGCCGATCCCGCCGCAGCCGACGACGACCATACTCTCGCCCAGCCGGACCCGGGCGGTGGAACGGACCGCGCCGACGCCGGTGGCGACCGCGCAGCCGATCATCGCGGCCAGGTCGAGCGGGATCTTCGGGCTGACCGGGACGACGGCCCGCTCGTGCAGGACCGCGAGCGGCGCGTTGGTCGCGGGGCCGTAGTGGTACACGTCGGCGCCGTCGAGGTGGTAGCGGGTCTCGCCGTCGCCCATGCGGCCCAGCGGCGGCTGGTCCCCGCACAGGGCCGGCAGCCCCTGGCGGCAGGTCCGGCAGCGGCCGCAGCCGGGTGCCCAGGAGACGACGACGTGGTCGCCCGGGACAACGGTGGTCACGCCGGGCCCGACCGACTCCACGACGCCGGCGCCCTCGTCACCGAGCACGATGGGCATGGGGATTCCGGCGTGCTGGCCGTCCATCGCGTACAGGCAGCTGTGGCAGACGCCGGAAGCGGCCATCCGGACGCGGACCTCGCCGGCGCGGGGTTCGTCGACATCGACCGCGACGACCTCGTGCGGCGAGCCTGCGCGGAAGAGCACAGGGGTAGGGACCTGCATGGGACACACTCCTGTTCAGGCTGCCGGACCGGTCAACTGAATCTTCACGTCGGCGCCCGCTCCAGCGGCGGCGAGCGCGGCCCGCGCATCGGTCAGCGGTCGGGTCGCGGTGACCAGCCGTTCGACGGCACCGCCGGCGGCGACGAGGCGCTCCGCGGCGGCGAAGTCGGCCGGCAGGTACATGGCCGATCCGGCGACGCTGACCTCCTGGTCCTGGATGGTCTCGATGGCCACGGTGAGCGGGCCGTGGCCGACCCCGACGACGACCACGCGGCCGCCGCGGGTGGCGAGGTCCACGGCGTCGCCGAGGGAGGCGGCGCTCGCCACACAGTCGAAGACCACGTCGGGGCGGCCGTCGAGCGCGGTGCGGATGCCGGCGGACAGCGCCGGGCCGGCCGGGTCGAAGGTCGCGGTCGCGCCGAGACCGCTGGCGAGATCCCGTTTGCCGGGCACCGGGTCCGTGACGACGACGGCGGCGGCCCCGGCGGCGCGGGCGGCGAGGAGGACGGACTGGCCGATCGAGCCGCCGCCGAGGATCGCCACGGTGGCGCCGCTGAGTGGGCCGGCGATGCCGGTCGCATGCACGGCGGTGGCGAGCGGCTCGATCATCGCCGCGGCGGTCAGCGAGACCCCGCCGGGGACCCGGGCCAGCGCGGCGACCGGGACGGTGAAGGCATCGGCGAAGGCGCCCGGCCGGTGCGAGCCGATGCCGACGAGGTTGACGCAGAGATTCTCCTTGCCGCGCCCGCAGTAGAAGCAGTCGCCGCAGGCGACGGCCGGACGCAGGTAGACCGGATCGCCGGGGGCGAACGCGGTCACCCCGGCGCCGACCGCGACCGTCAACCCGGAGGCCTCGTGGCCGGGCCGGATCGGGTACGGCAGCCACGGATGGCCGCGCCTCAGCGTGTGCAGGTCGGAGCCGCAGATGCCGGCGTAGGCGGTGGCGACGAGCACCTCTCCCGGCCCGGGCTCGGGCACCGGCACCCGCCGGACCTCGACCGTCTCCGGTCCGGTGATCCAGACCTGCGTCATCTCGTCGTGCGGCCCGGTCATCGGGCGCTCCTCTCACCGAAATGGTGGCCGGGCGGCCCCTGCCGCCCCAGGTCGAGCAGGTGGACCGCGCCGCCGGGCGCGGTGGGATCGACGTCGTCGGCCGCGGTGGTGACGGCGAGCCGTCCGGCGTGGAACGCACAGGAGGTGACATTGCGTTCGGGCAGGTCGATCCGGCCCGCCGGGGTGCCGTCGGGACGCAGCCGCAGCACGCAGTGCCCGCCCCAGACGGCCAGCCACAGGTCCCCGCCGGCGTCGACGGTGAGCCCGTCGGGGATGCCCTGTGCCCGCGGGATGGTGAGGATCACCTCCGGTGGGCCGGGGTCTCCGTCGCGGAACGGGGCCCGTGACAGGGTGCCGGGGCCGCTGTCGACGACGTACAGCGTCTCGCCGAGCGGGTCCCAGGCGATGCCGTTGCCGTGGCTGACGCCGTCCCAGTGCCGGACCGTCGTGCCCGCGGCGTCGACCGACCACAGCGCGCCGCCGCCGGGGGTATCGGGCACGACGGTGCCGGTCCACAGCCGCCCGTCCGGGCCGGCCTTCGCGTCGTTGCACCGCACGCCCGCCGGGTCGTCCGGCAGCTCGGCGACGATCCGGCCGGAGGCGAGCCGGATCTGCCGGTCGACGACGAGGACGGGTTCGCCATCCGCGCCGGCGACCACGGCCGCCAGGACGCCGCCGGTGACGCGCACCTCGCTGCGCACCCCGGCCCGGTAGGTGTGCAGCACACCGCGCCCGGCGTCGACCCAATGCAGGGTGCCGGTCCCTGGCATCGTCAGCGGGCTCTCGCCGAGCACGCACCGCGTGTCGAGCGTCTCGTCCGCCGCCGGCCGATACGAGGGCAGCGCGTGCAGGTGCGAAGGCATGTCAGCGCTCCGGTGGCAGGCAGACGATCGCCGTCAGCACGCCGCTGAACCGCAGGTGCCCGGCCGCCGCCGGTACGACCCAGGTCTGCCCGGCGCTGATCGGCAGGCTCGCGTCGCCGTGTTCGAGCTGGCCGGTGCCGCCGGTCACGACGACGACGGCGAAGCCGGTGCCGGGCAGCGCCACAGTGCCGGCGCACTCGACCAGCCAGGCCCGGAAGAACTCGTCGGCGGCGGGCGCGAAGAGGCTGCTGAGCCGGTCGGACCCGCTGCGCCGCAGCACCGTCGGCGCCGGCAGCAGCGCGTCGAGCCGGTCGCCGTAGCCGCCGAGATCGAAGCAGGACAGTGCCAGGTCCCAGCCGAGGCCGAGCGTCGCGGCGTCCGCGCCGACGCCGAACGCGTCGTGGTCGGCGAGGATCGAGAACGACGTGGGCTCCTGCAGCTCGGTGATGAAGACGCCGGGGCCGATCGCGTGCGGCAGGCCGGCCGGCACGTAGAGCACCTGGCCCGCGCGGACGGGCAGCTCGTTCATCAGGGCGAGCATGCCGTGCGTGTCCTGGGCGTCGACCAGGTCGCGCCAGAGCCCGGCGGTGGCGGTCTCGCGCAGGCCGAGCCACACCTTCGCGTCCGGTTCGGCGTCGAGCACGATCCAGCCCTCGGTCTTGCCGAAGAAGCTGCCGAGCCGGGCCCGGGCGAAGGCTCGGGTCGGATGGCAGTGCACCGGCAGCCGTTCACCGGCGTCGAGGAGCTTCACCAGGAGGCCCGTCTCGCCCTCGGGGAAGGCGGGTCCGGGGCCCAGCCAGCCCGCCGGGTCGGCGGCGATGAGCTGCCGCAGCGGGCCGTCCTCGGTCGCGGAGATGCCGGTGCCGGCCGGCGCGCCCGCCGGCAGGATCGCCGCCGGCAGCGCGCTTACCGACCCGACCCAGTCCTCGGGACCGTCCACTTCGGAGGCGCCCCGGAATGCGCTGATCCGGCGGCCACCGGCGTAGTACACCGGAACCCGGTTGTCACCGACCCGCAGCGGTCGAAGCGTCGTCATGAGGTGCCGTCCAAGTCGATCGGGTACAGCGGGCGCGGCGCCCGCTCGAAGGTCAGGTAGTCCAGGCGTGGCGTGCTCGCCCCGGGCAGGTCGAGGAGGATGGCTTCGACGAACAGTCCCCGGAAGCCGGCCCGGTACATCGTCGCCGAGCGGACCACGACCGCCTGCGCGGCAGCCGGGTCGAGGCCGGCGTGCCGGTAACCGGCCGGGTCGAAGGTCGGCGCGGGCCGCTCGGTGAGCAGCACGGTCAGGCCGGTGCCGGTGTTCACCGTGGCCCAGCGTCCCATCGAGATCGTGAGGCCGGTCATCGAGTCGCCAGTCAGGACCACGGGTTCGGCGCCGAGCCGGGACACCGTGCCCCGCAGCGGCACCGGCCCGTCCCACCGGTCGTCCAGGGTGGCCCCCACGGGGGTGTCGACGGTGCCGTCCTGGCCGGCGGCGAAGCATTGGGCGACGGCGGGCGCGTCGACGACGGTGGCGTACGCGCGGATGCCGCGCCCGTGCGTGAGGAGCGCGCCGATCACGGCAGCACTGTCCGCCGTGGCCCCGGCGGTCGGCGAATCGGCCGACTGGACGAGCAGCACGGTCCCCCGCGCCGCCCGGACGCGCTCGATGGCCGCGGGCAGCGGCACGGCGTCGACGGCGAACGCGGCCCGGTGGCCCCAGGCCGCCGTGGCGAGGTGCTCGGCATGCGCGAGGGCCGCGGCGCGCTCGCTGCCGGCGTGGGTGACGGTGACGCCGAAGCCGAGGTCGGGAACGTCGAGCCAGGGCTGGACAGGGAACAGCGACACGTCGAGGATACCGGTGCCACCCGCGTCGGCCAGGGTGCGCAGGCGGCGCATCGGCGGGTCGGCGAGGGCCTGGGACTCCGCCGGTACGAGCATGGGCCGCTTGGCCAGGACGGTGCCGACGGGCTCGCGCAGTGCCCGCAGGACGAGCTCGGCGCCCCGGCGCCCGGTGTCGCCCTGGTCGACGTGCGGGTAGGTGTGGTAGCCGATGAGCGCGGCGGCGGCGGCGACGATCCGGCCGGTCACGTTGGCGTGCAGGTCGTGCGTGACCACGATCGGCACGTCCGGGCCGACGACGGCGCGAGCGGCCTCGGTGAAGGCTGCGTCGGCGGCGACGTCGGACTCGGCCACGAGGGCGCCGTGCAGGCACAGCAGCACACCGTCGACCGGCTGTGCGGCGAGCCCGCCGGTGAGCAGGTCCCGCAGCCGCTCGAACGCACCGGCGCGCAGCACGCCGCCGGACATCGCCCACGCCCGTAGCAGCGGCACGGCGGTGGCGCCGGCGGCGGTCAGCGCCTCGACCGCGCCGGCGAGCTCGGTGTTGGTGCCGGCGGCCAGTTCGGCGGCGTCGGCGCCGAGCCACAGCCCGTGCGCCGTGTAGTCGTCCAGTGTGGATGGTTGCGGGGAGAAGGTGTTGGTCTCCTGCACGATGCTGGCGACCGCGATCCGCGGTCTCGCGGCGGCGGTCATGGCATCACCCATCCGCCGTCGACGACAAGCAGCTGGCCGGTGACGAAGCCGGCATCGGCGCCGAGCAGGAAGCTGGTCACCGCGGCCACGTCCGAGGGCTCGCCGCGCCGCCGCAGCGCCTGCACGGCGTACATCGCGTCGGCGACCTCCTCGGCGGTGCCGTAGACGGCCTCGGCCGGGGTGCGGATGGCGCCGGGGGCGATCGCGTTGACCCGCACGGCGTCGGGGCCGGCCTCCCGGGCCAGCGACCGGGTCATCCCGATGATCGCCGCCTTGGACGTGACGTAGTGCAGGTTGCCGGTGCGGCCCAGCAGCGGGGTGACCGACGAGAACAGGACGATGGCGCCGTTGCCGGTGGCCACGAGGTCCGGGTAGGCGGCCTGAACGCACAGGAAGGCGCCGGTGACGTTGACGGCGAGGACGTCGGCCCAGTCGCCGGCGGTGAGCTGCCGCCAGTCGCCCCGCCCGGCGACCGAGGCGGCGGCCGCGCAGACCAGCCCCGACACCGGCCCGAGCCGCTCGCGGACCTGGTCCACCATGCCGGCGACCTGCGTGGCGTCGCGGACGTCGGCCGCCACGGCAATCCCGCCGAGGCGCGCGGCGAGGTCGGCGGCGGTCGCCTCCTCGGCGGCGTCGCCGGGCAGGTGATGCACGGCGACGCGGGCGCCGTCGGCGGCGAGCCTCGCCGCGATGGCCCGGCCGATCCCGCCGGCGGCGCCGGTGACCAGCACGACCCGGCCGGTGAGCGGGCCCGTCATCAGTACCTCGGGAACTTCGCCCGGAACCCGGAGCGGGCCGGGTCCACGAACTCGCTGCCCTCGCCGGAGCGGCGGTGCGCCTCGGCGTAGAAGCGCAACTTGTCGTGGTCGAGTTCGACGCCGAGGCCGGGCCCGGCCGGCACCTGCAGCGTGCCATCGTGGAAGGTGAACGGCTCGGTGATGACGTCGTCGGCCTGTTCGAGCAGGTGGGTGTCGACGGCATGGCTGACCATCGTCTCGGCGGCGGCGACATGCAGGACGGCGGCGGTGGAGATGCCGAGTTCCCGGTCGCTGTGCAGGCTGAGCCCGAGGTTGAAGGTCTCGCAGACCTTCGCCAGCTGCAGCACGGAGCTGGGACCGCCCCAGAAGTGCACGTCGCCGAGGATGACGTCGACGGCGCGGGCCCGTACCGCCAGAGGGATCTGCTCGAACGTCACGCAGCACATGTTGGTCGCCAGCGGTACCGGCGTTCGTTCCCGGACCAGCGACATGCCCTCGATGCCCCAGGTCGGGTCCTCGCAGAACTCGAGGCCATAGTCGGCGAGCTCGTTGAGGACCCGGATGCTCGTCTCGACGGACCAGACTGCGTTGGGGTCGATCCGCAGGTACCGCAGCCGTCCGTCGAGCCGTTCGCGCATCATGCGGACGGAGGCGATCTCCTGCTCGGGCGGCAGGACACCGTTCTTGAACTTGATGTCGCGGAACCCGTATGTGTCGAAGAGCTCCTCGGCGTGGTCGGCGGCGTTCTCGGGCCGGTCGCCGTCGCCGACGTCGGTCATGGAGGCGTAGCGGTAGAAGACGTAGGCGGCGAACTCGACGCGTTCGGTCTCGATGCCGCCCCAGAGGTCGCCGCAGCGTTTGCCCAGCGCCTTGCCGAGCAGGTCCCAGCACGCCATCTCGACCGCGGCGCCGGCCAGCTTCGCGGCGCCGACGAGGGCGAGCTGCTCGCTGGTCATCCGGAAGATGCTGAACCGGCGGGTGATCCGCCACACCTCGTGCGGGTCGACGCCGATGAACAGGTCCCGGTTGAGCTCCAGGGCCCGGACGATCTCGTCGCCGCCGCGGGTCTCGCCGAGCCCGACGAGGCCCTCGTCGGTGATGAGCTCGACGATGGTGCGGGTGGTGGCGACCTCCACCCCGAACGACCAGCGCAGTGGGCGGCGCAGCGGCACGGTCACCGGCGTGGCCCGGATGTCGACGATCTTCACCGGTCAGCTTCCCTTCCGTGCGGCCAGCACGGTGCGGACGGCCTCGAGCGTGGCGTCGATGTGGTCCTCCTCGTGGGTGGTGGACAGAAACCAGGTGCCGCGCGGCAGCACCCGAATCCCCTGGCCCAGCAGCGCGTGCGCGAAGTCCAGGTAGCCTTCGCGGTCGGCCGCCAGGGCTTCGCGGTAGTCGGCGGGGCGCACCGCGCCGAAGCGGACCTGGAACACGGCCGGGTAGCCGACGATCTGCGCGTCGACGCCGGCGTCGGCGAACTCCTTGCGCAGCCCGTCCATCAACCGCGCGCCGGTGACGGCGATCCGCTCGTGTGGTCGGCCGGTGCTGATCTCGGTGAGGGCGGCGACGGTGGCGGCGATCGCCACGGACTGGGTGTTGTAGGTGCCGCCCTGCAGCACGCGCCCGTCGGCGAGCAGCTGCATCAGGTCGCGGCGCCCGACGAGGGCTGCGACGGGGAAGCCGTTGGCGAGGGCCTTGCCCAGGACGGTCAGGTCGGGCATGACGCCGAACTGCTGCTGCGCGCCGCCGGGGGCGACCCGGAAGCCGGTGATGACCTCGTCGAAGATGAGGACCGTGCCGGTCTCGTCGCAGGCCTGCCGGACGGCCTCGAGGTAGCCGGGCAGCGGCAGGATGCCGGCGTTGTTGAACATCACCGGTTCCATGATGACGGCGGCCACGTCGCGGGTGGCGAGCCTGTCCCGGACCGCTCCGGCGTCGTTCCAGCCGAGCACGACGATGTCCGTGGGGGGTGCCTGGCCGGCTGACCCGGCGACCGGTGTCGGGGCCCCGGCCGGCCCCGCGTCTGCCGGGTCGGGTGCGACGCTCCACAGGACATTGTCGAACCAGCCGTGATAGTGGCCTTCGAACTTGAGCACGGTCGAGCGCCCGGTGGCGGCGCGCGCGACCCGCAGGGCGGCGTGGACGGCCTCGCTGCCGGAGACCGAGAAGCGGACCAGTTCGGCGGAGGGCACCAGCCGCACCAGCAGTTCGGCGGCCCGGAACTCGGCCTGGGTCTGCCCGGCGACGAGGATGCTTCGGTCGAGCTGCGCGTGCGCGGCCTCGACGACCGCCGGTGGGCGGTGGCCCAGCAGCATCGGGCCCATGCCGAGAAAGTAGTCGAGGAGCCGGTTGCCGTCGACGTCGGTGAGGAAGGGCCCGTCAGCGGCGGTGAACACCAGCGGATGGGGGCGCATCCCCACCCGGAAGGCGCTGTTGACCCCGCCGGCCACCGACGCGGCGGCGCCGGAGATCAGCGTGCGGGAGGTCTCGAACTGCATGTGCTGCTCCTGTCACAGTGCTGCCGGGAGATGATCTAGATGCGGCGGGGCAACCGGCTCACTTCACCAGGAGGTCCATCCGCCGTCGACCACCACGCTCTGGCCGGTGACGAACGAGGACGCGGGTGCCGTCAGGAACAGCAGCGCCGAGCGCAGTTCCCGGTCGCCGCCGAGCCGGCCCATCGGTGTGCCGGCGTTGAGCGCGGCGATCACCTCGGGCTGCAACGCGTCGTCGTTGGCGGGGCTCGGGAACATGCCGGGACACAGCGCGTTGACGGTCACCCCGGTGCTGGCGACCTGGACGGCGAGAAACTTGGTGAGCCCGATCAGCGCGTGCTTGCTGGCGAAGTACGAGGCGATGTCGAGGCCGATGCCCGGGTACCGCCCGGGATCCCCGGCGACGATGCCGTAGATCGACGCGACGTTGACGACCCGCCCCCAGCCGCGGTCGACCATGCCCGGCACCAGGCGCTGGAACAGCCAGAACGGCGACTCGACGTTGAGCGTCATGATGCGCCGCCACTCGGCCGACTCCACCTGCGGCCAGGGCGCGCGGTGCGCGAGGCCGGCGTTGTTGACGAGGATGTCGACGTCCCCGGCGGCCGTGACGAGCGAGTCCACATCGGACGGTACGGTCACGTCGGCACGCACCGCGGTGACGTCGCCGCGGTCGGCGAGTTCGGCGGCGGTGCGCTCCAGCGGCTCGGGGCGTCGCCCGCAGATCACCACGGCCGCGCCGGCGTCCAGCAGCGCCTCGGTCATCTGCCGGCCCAGGCCGTCGCCGCCGCCGGTGACCAGGGCGCGCCGCCCGGTGAGGTCGAAGTCGGCAAGGGTCCTGTCGGTCATCGGGCGGTCTCCTCAACGGGGGTGTCGACGTCTTCGAGCCCGGCCATGAGGTGCAGCAACCGGGTGTGGGTGATCGCGGCGACCGCGCCGTCGTACACGACCTCGCCCAGGCGCAGGACCACGATCCGGTCGGCGACGGCGAACACGGTACGGATGTCGTGGCTGATGAGGATGACGCCGGCGCCGTTCTCCGCGGCCTGCCGGGCGATCCGCAGCACGTTGCGGGTCTGGGTGACGCCGAGCGCGGCGGTCGGCTCGTCCAGGATGACCAGTTTGACGTCCTCCTTCATGGCGCGCGCGATGGAGACCGACTGCCGCTGGCCGCCGGAGAGCCGCCCGACCGAGCGATTCATGTCGGTGAGCGTGATACCGAGCGACGCCAGCCGGGTCCTGGCCCGGGCCACGGCGGCGGCGTCGTCGCGGACCGGGATGAAGCCGAACATCCGCCGGACCGGTTCGTCGCCGAGGATCAGGTTGTGCGCGATGCCGAGGTTGGGGCAGACCGCGAGGTCCTGGTGCACGGTTTCGATGCCGCTGTGCCGCGCGTCGGCGGGGCCGTTGAAGTCCACTGTGGACCCGGCCATCTCGATCCGGCCGGAGTCGGGTTTGTAGACCCCGGAGATGAGCTTGATGAGGGTGGACTTGCCGGCGCCGTTGTCGCCGACGATGCAGACGACCTCGCCCGAGCGCACCGAGAAGGTGCCGTTGCGCAGCGCGAAGACCGAGCCGAACCGGCGGGACAGCCCGGATGCCGCGAGGACCACCGCGCCGGGCGATCTGGTCCGCTCAATGCCCAGGCCGTATTCGTCGGCCGCGGCGCCCGGTGGTCCGGCGTCGGCCGCCCCGCCGGTGTCGACCGGGTCGGGGGCGTCCTGGCGGGCCTTGCGGGCCCGGCGGTGCTCCGCGATCTGGTCGGCGCCGAGGGCCAGCAGCAGCACCAGGCCCTTGCTGATCTGCTGCCACCAGTCCTCGAGCCCGGCGAAGATGAGGCCGGAGCCCAGGATGCCGATGGTGGCGACACCGGCGAACACCCCGGCCGGGTGGCCGCTGCCGCCGGCGAAGCCGACTCCGCCGAGGATCACCGCGGTGAGGACGTCGAGCTCGAAGGACGTGCCGATCTGTGGCGTGCCGCTGCCGAGCCGGGCCGTGGTGAGCACCGCGACCACCCCCATGAGCAGGCCGTTGACCACGTAGAGACGCACGACGATCCAGTCGACGTTGACGCCGTTGAGCCGCGCGGCCTGCGCGTTGCCGCCGATCGCGAACAGGCGCAGCCCGGTGCGGGTCCGCAGCAGCCAGAAGCCTCCGATGACGAACAGCACCGCGGCGATGATGACCGGTAGCGGGACCGTGTTGATCCGGGCACGGCCGAGGAAGATGAACGCCTCGCTGAACCCGAAGACGGACTTTCCGCTGCCGACCAGGTAGGCCATGCCCTTGAACACCGCCATCGTGCCCAGCGTCACGATGAGCGGTGAGATCTTCATGTACCGCACGAGGATCCCGTTGATCAGGCCCAGCAGCAGGCCGCTGACCAACCCTGCGACGACCGCGATCGCCGCGTTGCCGGTGTCCCGCGCGAACAGCGCGGTGACCACCGAGATCAGCGCGTACTGCCCGCCGATCGACAGGTCGACATTGCCGGACACGAGCAGGAACATCGCACCGATCGCGGCGATCGCGATCGAGCTGACGTTCATCAGGATCGTCAGTCCGTTGGAGACGGTGAAGAAGTTGTCGTACGAGATGCCGAAGTAGGCCACGAGCACGACGCAGAGCAGGCCGAGCCCGAGGCGGCGGCTCGACTCGCCCGGTGAGAGGTACCGCGTGGGCCGGCCCGAACGGAAGTCGAGCCGGCGGCTGCGAAGCGAGGTAGACGACAACGTTCGGCCCTTTCAGGCGGCGTAGTTGATGAACTGGTCGCGCTCCTGGTAGCGGATCGAGCCCAGCATCGTGAAGTACGTGCTGGCGTTCTTCCACGTCTCGGCGACGGCTTTCATGTCGGCCTGGTACTTGTCGATCGCGGTGCCGGAGTTGAGCTCGATCGCGTTGAACTGCATGACCTGCGGGATCGGCTTGCCGTCCAGCCAGTCTGCGGCGAACTGCCCCCACGCGTACCCCATGAGCGGGTAGGCGAAGGCGAAGCTGGCCTTGTAGGCACCGCCCTTGCGGATCTCGGCGAGCGCCTGCTCGTCGCCGTCGATGCCGGACAGGTACATGTCCGGCTTGGCCTTGCCGGCGGCTGCGAGCGCGGACAGCGCACCGAGGCAGTAGGTGTCGCCGCCGAGGATCACGTTGACGTCCGGATGCTGCTGCAGGATGGTGTTCATCGCCTTGAAGCCGCCGTCCTGGGTGATGGCGGACGGCTGGATGTCGGAGACGATCTCGGCGCCGGCACCGGCGGTCTTCAAGCCCTCCAGCACACCCCGGTGACGCTCCTTGAGCACCTCGATGGTGTCGGTGTTGAAGTAGACGACCTTCGCCTTGCCGCCGAGCTTCTCGGTGATGTACTTCGCCGCCGCCATGCCCTGGGCGTTGCCGACCTTGTACTGGTCGGCGACAGCCTGCGAGGTGCTCGGCGGCGTCACCAGGGACAGCACCGCCGCGCCGGCCTCGATCGCGCGCTTCATCAGCGGCGCCTGGGCGTTGGCGTCCAGCGGCTGGATGCACAGCGCACCGATGCCGCGCTGCAGGAACGTCTCGATCTGCTCGACGTTCTTCGCCGAGTCGTCGTTGGCGATCGCGGTCACGAACTCCAGGCCGCGTTCCTTGGCGGCCTGCTCGATGGCGCGGGTGATCTGGAGGAAGAACTCGGCGTCGGAGGTGTTGGCCCAGGCGATCCGCTTGGGAATGCCGGGTTTCGTGCCGGCGGCGCCGCCGAACGCGAACGGCGCCAGGGTCTGTTTGGTGGTCAGGCCGTTGCCGACAGGCTTGGTGCCGCCGCTGGCGCCGCTGTCGCTGGTCGATCCGCTGTCCACGGAACACGCGGACAGCGGCACGCCGAGAGCAAGTCCGGCTCCGGCGAACACGCTGAGTCTCAGAAGGTCACGCCGGTCCATGCGCGCCCGGCCGAACGGATTCTCACGCATTGCCACTCCCCATAGTCGATTCCGCTATGCGGACTACGAGTCTGCTATACGGAATAGGGTGGGACGCTGCCATCGATCTGTCAATGGCCGCATGGTCTCTGACCTGCATCGAAACAGCGCCCCGGTCCGCATTGCGGACTCAACCCCGGCTGACCTACCCACGTCGACTCGGGTAGGTCAGCCGACGCGGGCGACCGCCTCGATCTCCACCGGGCAGCCGAGCGGGAGGCTCGCCACGCCGATCGCCGAGCGGGCGTGCGCGCCGTCCGGCCCGAGCACCTCGGCCAGCAGCTCGGAAGCGCCGTCGGCCACCGCGGGATGCCGGGTGAACGCCCCGGTCGCGGCAACGTAAACGGTGAGCCGCACCAGCCGGACCCCGGACAGGCCACCGAAGGCGCGGTCCAGCGCGGCGAGCAGGTTGACGGCGCACTGCCTGGCGCATGCGGCACCGGTGGCCTCGTCCACCTCGGCGCCGAGCCGGCCGGTCGCGACCAGGGTGCCGTCGGCGCCGAACGGGACCTGCCCGGAGACGAAGGCCAACCCGTCCACCACCGCCACCGGGCGGAACCACGGCGGCGGCGCCGCCGGGGGGCAGGGGCGCGGTTCGACGGCCGCGAGCCGCTCGTCAGGGCTCATGAAGACCTCCTATGTGGACAGTGCCGCGGTCACGGTGGCTTCCCAGGCGCGGTCGCGCTCCAGCGGATACAGCGGCGCCGGACGGGTGTGATAGCTGAGCTGGCCCAGGTCGGCGGGGCAGTAGCCGGGCGTGCGGACGTAGACGGTCTGCGCCGCGTAGCCGGCGAACGCGGCCTTCCACGCGATCGCGCCCTTGGCCACGATCGCCCGGGCCCGCTGGGGCGCGAGGTCCAGCGCCCGCAGATGGTCGTCATCGAAGGGCACCACCCGGTGCTCGGTCAGCACCAGGGCGCCGATCCGGTCCAGCAGCACCGCGACGCGGCCCATCTCGACGCGCTGTCCGCGCATGTACGAGCCGGTGCGCACGTACGACACGGCACCGTAGCGGCGCACCGGGCCGGCCGCCCGATACGGCTCACCCATCAGCGGATCACTGCGCCCACCGATCGGCAGGGCCAGCTCGCCCGCGTCCACGGCGTGGATGGCGTCCACCGCGGCCGGGTCCCACAGCACCGCCACGGCGCCGGTGACGTGCGCGGCGGCGAGGGCGTGCAGCAGCGCGGTGCCGTCGCCGGGTGAGCCGCCGCCGACGTTGTCCGCCACGTCGACCAGCACGGTGGGGCCGGGTCCACGAAGCGCCACGGCGGCGGCCTTCTCCGGGGACTCCAGCCGCGCGGTGAACGCGGCACGGTGGTCCCACACGTGGGCGGCGAGTTCCCGGGCCCGGGCCGCGGCGTGGTCGTCGGCCGCGACGTAGACGCTGAAGCCGAGCCGGTCGCTCTGCGCGTAGGCGAACCCGGGCAGCGCGCTGGCCGTCCAGACGCCGGGCGCGGCGCAGAGCTCCGTGACCGCCGCCATGACGCCGCGCATCGGCTCCGCGGCGTCCTCCTGCGCCGGCGGCACGCTGAGCAGCGGCAGCTTGACCAGTTGCCGGTCGGGGCGGCGGCCCAGGCGCAGCGCGCGCATGATGAGATCGGTCGCCTCCGCGCCGCGCTCGGCCATGTCGGTGTGCGGGTAGGTGCGGTACCCGACCAGGAAGTCGGCCAGCCGCGGCAGGTCCGCGCCGACGTTGGCGTGGTAGTCCAGCGTGACGCCGATCGGCACCGGGCCGAGCACCGTGCGCAGTGCGCCGACGAGCTCGGCCTCCGGATCCGGGTGCCCGTCGACGACCATCGCGCCGTGCAGCGAGAGCACCAGAGCATCCAGGGGTGCCGCCGCGCGGGCCCGCTCGAGCAGGATCCGCAGCATCGTCTCGTATGCGCCGCGCTCGACGGTGCCGGAGGGCAGCGCGGCGCCGAAGAGCAGCCCGACCGGGCGGGCCCGGTGCCGTTCGACGGCCTCGATCGCCCCACCCAGCTCAGTGCCGGTGCCGTGCAGCTGCGCGAGCAGCTCGGCACCTTCGAAAAGCTGATACCGGCGGAAATCCGCCAATGTTGTTGGTTCGGGCACGAACGTGTTTGTTTCCTGCCAGATCCCTCCGAGGCCGATCCGCAAGATCCTCACCTCCGTCGGTACGATAACCGAAATCCCGTCCCGCATTGCGGACCGAACGGTGGATCATCGAGGACCGCTCGGCGGGTGGCAGGACCGTTCCGCCATCCGTACACTCCGTCCTGATTGCGGAACAGATCCCCGGAGACGGAGCGCCGCTGTGCCGAACGAACGCAAATCCGACGAGGTCGGCGTCCTGGTCAAGGCCCTCGAGATCCTCGACCGGCTCGCCAGTGACGCCCCCTGCACCGTTGTGCAGCTGTGCCAGCACACCGGCGTGACGAAGCCCGCGGCGTACCGCATCCTCAAGACCCTCGACCAGCGCGGCTACGTGGTGCGCGACGAGGCCCGCCGGGAGTACTCGCTCGGGCCGGCGCTCTACGGGCTCAGCCGCGCCGCGCGCAACTCCACCGACCTGGTCCGCCACGCACGCCCGGCGATGCAGCGACTCAACGACGAGTTCGGCGAGACGGTGAACCTCGGCGTCGTCAGCCATGGCGCCGTCGTCTACCTCGACACGATCGAAAGCGCGCAGCGGCTGCGCAGTACCGTGCAGATCGCCTTGCGCGACAACCTGCACTCCACCGCGCTCGGCAAGTCCATCCTGGCCGTCCTGCCCGAGCGGCAGGCGCTCGCCCAGCTCGACGAGGGCACCTGGAAGCCGCTCACCCCGAACACCACCATGTCGGTCGAGGACCTCCTGACGCAGCTCGCGCGGTACCGGCGCGACGGCTACGCGCTCGACGACGAGGAGAATGAGGTCGGCTCGCGCTGTGTCGCCGCCGCGATCCTGGACAGCGCCGGGCGACCGGTCGCCTCGATCAGCATCTCCGCGCCCACCGCGCGGATGGACGACGACAAGGTCGGCGTGGTCGGCCGGCGCCTCGTCGAGGTGTGCCGCGAGCTCGGCGCAGCGCTCGGCTGAGCATGCCCACCATGGATCTCTTCCTGCGCAACGCCGACGTGTTCGACGGCACGGGTGCGCCACCCCTGCGCCGCGACGTCGGGATCGCCGGCGGCCGCATCGTCGCCGTCACACCGCCCGGACCCGGCATCGACGCCGGCTCCGTGCTCGACCTGGACGGACTCGCGCTAGCCCCGGGTTTCGTCGACATCCACACCCACTCCGACGTCAGCCTCCTGCACGACCCCGGCGGCGACAGCAAAGCGCTGCAAGGCGTCACCACCGAGGTCGTCGGCAACTGCGGCTACTCCGCCTTCCCGGTCCACCCCGAGCGGCACGACGACCTGACCGACCACCTTGCCCGCCTCGGCGACGCACCCACGCCGATCCGCTGGGACGGCTACGACTCGTATGCCCGGGCCATGTCCGCCGCCCATCCCGCGCTCAACGTGGCCATGCTGACGGGGCACAGCGCGCTGCGCATCGCGGCGATGCGCAACCCCTACCGGCCGGCGACCCCCGCCGAGATCGCCGACATGGCGCGCCTGCTCGACGAGGCCCTCGCGGCGGGTGCGTTCGGCCTCTCCACCGGACTCACCCACACGCCCTCGGCGCTCGGCGACGCCGCCGAGATCGGTGCCCTGATCGAGGTCTGCGCGCGGCACGACGCCCTCTACGCCACCCACGCGCGCGCGGTCGCCGGCGGCGAGCTCGACGCGATCGACGAGGCCATCGACACGACCCGGCGGGCCGGCGGCCGGCTGCAGTTCTCGCACCTCGCGCTCAACGACCCGGCCCGATGGGGGCACGCCGACCGTGCGCTGGAGCGCTTCGACGCGGCCGCCGCCGCCGGGCTCGACGTCGCCTTCGACGTGTATCCGTACGACGCGTCCTCCTCTGCGATGGTGCAGTACCTCCCGGAGTGGACCCAGGCCGGCGGCCCGGCCGAACTGCGCGGACACCACCGTGAACCCGCCTGGCGGGAGCGCGCACTGGCCGACATCCGCACCGGATTCTTCGGCGGCATCCCGTGGCACTGGGACCGCATCGTGGTCACCGCCGCCGGACACCGCGACGACCTGCCCGGCCGCTCCGTGCAGGACATCGCCGCGCGGTGGGACCAGGCGCCGGAGGAGGTCCTGCTCGACCTGTGCGCCGAGCTGGGCAGCGCCGTCCAGGTCGTCCTGCACTACCGCACGGAGGCCGACATGACCCGGTTCCTCGCCCACCCGCTGGCCATCGTCGGCTCCGACGGCAACGCCCAGCCGCTGCGCGAGCAGCCCGACCGGCCACATCCCCGCGCGTTCGGCACGTTCCCCCGCGTGCTCGGCCGCTATGTCCGCGACCGGCCCGTGCTCGGCCTCGGCGAGGCCGTGCGCAAGATGACCTCCGCACCGGCCGACCGGCTCCACCTGACCGGCCGCGGCCGGGTCGCGCTGGGCCACGCCGCGGACCTCGTGGTGTTCGACCCGGCCACCGTCGCCGACCGGGCCACCTTCGCCCAGCCGCGGCAGGCGCCGGCCGGCGTCCTGCACACCATCGTCAACGGCCGGTTCGTCGTGCGCGACGGCGCCGTCACCGGCGCCCGTCCCGGCCGGGTGCTGCGCCATGGTCGCTGAAACCACTGTTGTCGAAAAAGGTCTGCCGGACGGCGACCCGATCGGCCGCAACCTCTTCACCGACGCGTTCCCGTTGCCCGCCGCGGTGGTGCTGCGCAAGGCCCTGGAACACAACCTCGCCACGATGCGCCGCTTCTGCCGCGAGCACGGCGTCACGCTGGCCCCGCACGGCAAGACCACCATGTTCGAGCCCATCGTCCGCCGCCAGCTCGGTGACGGCGCATGGGCGATGACCGCCGCCACCGCCTGGCAGGCCACCGCGCTCGCCGCCATGGGCGCCCGGCGCATCCTGCTCGCCAACCAGGTCGTCGACCCCGGCTCGCTGCGGCTCCTCGACGACCTCCTGCGCCGCCCGTACCTCGAGCTCCACGCCTTCGTCGACTCCCCCGCCGCCCTCGACGCACTCGTGCGCGGCATCGCACCCGACAACCGCGACCGGCTGAGGGTGCTCGTCGAGCTCGGCGTCCCCGGCGGACGCACGGGCATCCGCGGCGACACCGAGGCGATCGCGCTCGCCCGCGCCGTCGCCGCGGGGCCGCTCGACCTCGCCGGCGTCGCCGCGTTCGAGGGCATCATCGACGGCCCAGACCTCGCCGACACGCTCGCCCGGGTCGACCATCTGCTGCACCGCGTCGCCGCGGTGGCCCGGACCGTCCACGACGAACGGCTGGCGTCGGTGCCCGAGCCCATCGTCACCGTCGGCGGCAGCGCCTACTTCGACCGGGCCGTCGCGGTGCTCAAGCCTGCGCTGGACGGCATGCCGTACACCATCGTGCTCCGCAGTGGTTGCTACGCCACCCACGACGCGGGCGTCTGCCACGAACTTTCCCCGTTCGGCGCCCGGCCGCGCGCGCCGTATCAGCTCCGGGACGCGCTGCAGATCTGGGCGCCGGTCCTGTCCCGCCCGGAGCCGACCCTGGCGATCGCCGGGCTGGGCAAGCGCGACGCCTCGGCCGACGCCGGCCTCCCCATCGCGCGACTGCTCCACAACACCGCCACCGGCACCACGACGGCCCCGGCGATCACCGTCACAGCCGTCAACGACCAGCATGCCTACCTGTCGATCCCCGCGGACAGCGGGCTCGCGGTCGGTGACGTCATCGGCTTCGGCATCTCCCACCCGTGCACGACCTTCGACAAATGGCGGGCGATCCCGGTCGTCGACGACGACCACACCGTCGTCGAGGTCGGCCGGACCTACTTCTGACGTGGCCGGACGGCGTCGGGGCGATCGTCGGGAATCGAACCCGAACCACCAGGGCCACAACTTGACATGCACATCCGGTACACCGCCGGCCTGGCTCTCACGCCATCGACCGACGCGCGGATCGCATCACCAGGGAGTGAACGTGTCGCAACGGGGTAGGGCTGTCCTCCGGACCACGCAGGAGGTGCGCCGACATGGCCAGCTACCCCGCAGCGGAGAGCCCTCGTAGCGCCACCGTCACCGTGCGTTGGTCGGTCCTCGGTCCGGCACTCGTCGCCGCGCTGGGTGGCTTTCTGTTCGGGTACGACACCGGCGTCATCTCCGCCGCCCTGCTGTACCTCACGGCGGCGTTCGGCCTGTCGAGCACGCTGCAGGAGGTGGTCGTCGCCGCGCTGTTGCTCGGCGCGATCGGCGGCGTGCTCGGCGGCGGGCCGCTCGTCGACCGCTTCGGCCGGCGGCGACTGCTCATCGTCTCCGCCTCCGTGTTCTGCATCGGTGCGCTCGCGTCGGCGTTCACCCCGAACCCGGGGGTACTCATCGCCGCCCGGTTCGTGCTCGGCCTGGCGATCGGCACGTCGTCGCTGGTGGTGCCCACGTACATCGCCGAGATGGCACCCCGGCAGGCGCGCGGGCGCCTGGTGTCGCTGCAGCAGCTGATGATCACCGTCGGCATCTTCGTGTCGTACCTCGTCGGCTTCGCGTTCTCCGGGGTGGACCAGGGCTGGCGCTGGATGCTCGGGCTTGCCGTCGTACCGGCCGCGGTGATGCTGCTCGGCCTGCTCGGCCTGGCCGAGAGCCCGCGCTGGCTGCTGTCGCGGGGCCGCGACGACGAGGCACGGGCCGTCATGCTGCGCTCCCGCCGACCGCGCGAGGCCGACGAGGAACTGGCCGAGATCCGCGAGATCAGCGCGGCGGAGCGCGACATGTCGATCCGCGATGTGTTCGGCCGCCAGCTGCGTCCGGCCGTGTTGCTCGGCGTCGCCGTCGCCGCGACGAACCAGCTCGTCGGCGTCAACGCGATCATCTACTACACACCGACCCTGCTCACCCGGGCCGGGTTCGGTGACGCCGCGGCGCTGCTGTCCACCGTCGGTATCGGGCTGGTCAACATGCTCGTCACGATCGTGGCGCTGCTCGTCATCGACCGGGTCGGCCGGCGCCCGCTGCTGCTCGGCGGCACCGCGATCGTCGTGGTCAGCCTGGTCGTGCTCGGCATCCTGTACTTGCTCCCGAGCCAGACCGGCATCACCGGGGCCGTCCTGGTGGCCGTGCTGTGCGTGTACATTGCCGCGTTCGCCGGGAGCCTCGGCCTCGGCATCTGGCTCATCAACAGCGAGATCTTCCCGACCGCAGTGCGCGGCAAGGCGGCCGGCGTCGGCACCGTCACCCACTGGACCCTCGACTTCCTCATCTCGCTGACCGTGCTCACGGCGATCGGTGCGCTGAGCGCCACCGGGCTGTTCTGGCTCTACGCCTTCTTCGGCGTGCTGGGCATCCTGTACCTGTTCCGCAACCTGCCGGAGACCAAGGGCCGCAGCCTGGAGGACATCGAACGGACCCTGCGCCGCCGCGCCGGGGCGGTCTCCTGACGCCGGCGCCAGTAGGCGACGGCGGCCCACAGGGCATGCCACTCGTCATCCGCGTCGAACATCGGCGGCAGGAGCGGCGCCAACTCGCTGCCCGCCGGCCCGACCTCGGCGAGCACCTCCAACGCCCGGTGCATGTCGAGGCCGGCGCGCAGTGCCACCAGCAGGCCGTCGAGGTCGCCGGTGATCCGCCAGATCGCGCGGGCGGCGTTGACCCGGACAACGGCATCCGGATGTTCCCGCAGCGCGGTCAGCTCGGGCAACGCTTCGCGGGCCGCGGGACCGAGGTCGCCGACGAGCAGGCTGGTCGCGTGAGGGTGCGACGAGGCCTGACGACGAAGCACCGGCAGCAGCTTGTCGACCGGCGCGGCCACCCGCCCGGCCGCGATGATCAGCTCGCTGCGGACGTCGCCCGGCTCGACGCGCTCGATCGCGTCGACGATCACGTCGCGGGTGGCGACCGCCCAGGGTCCGAGAACGCCGATGGCCTCGAGCAGCCCGCCGATGTGCAGAGGCTCGCCGTCGCCTGGCGCGGCGGACAGGCGCCGCGCGATGTGGGCGTCGGCGCGCGGGTCCTGGAGGCGGCTGAGCGCGGTCAACGGCCACGTCTCGTGTTCGACGGTTGTCCACAGCTCGTCGGCAACAGCGGCGGCGGCGCGTCCGGCACAGTGCAGGTACGACCTGGCCCACTTGCGCACTTCGTCGCACGGATCGGACAGCGCGCGGCCCAGTTCTGGAACCAGCCGGGCGGCCGCCGGACGCCACGTCTGCATCGGTATGACGGCCGCATGAGCGGCGAATCCGCGGACCGCGTCGTCGGGGTGCCGCAACCACGCCGTGAGCAGGTCCACCTGCAGCTTCCAGTGGGCGTCCAGGCGGTTGACCACCCAGATCAGCGTTTCCTCCCGGTACCTGCCCATCGGCACCTCGGGGAATGTCTCGATGGATGCGGCGGCATCGACCTCGATGAGCTTCACCAGGGCCTCGGTCGGCGCCTCCCGGCCGTCCGCCGGTGACGCGGCCGCAGCGACGACGACGGCCGCGACCAGCCTGGGCACGGCCTCCGAGTCGCTCAGGCATTCCTCGACAGTTTCACCGACGGTACCGAGCGCGAAGATCGCGGTAGCCCGAACGACCTCGTCGTCGGATCTGGCGGCGTGCCACAGGGCCTCGGTCGTGCCGCGGTCGAGGCTCGCCGCGCCCGTCTTGTGCGCGTCACGTCTCGCGAGACCGATGATCCGGGCTGCGGCGGCACGCGCTTTCGCGTCCGGATGGTCGGCCAGCAGTCGCGTGTAGGTGGGTAGCGCTTCGGCGACGGCCGCGTGGGCGGCGGCGACCCACGATCGCTCGGTCTCCCTTCGCGCCCTCGCCTCGGCCGTGTCCCGCTGCGAGCGTGGGACCCCGTAATGCCCGTAGCGGTCCGCGAAGGATCCTCCGCCGGCGATCAGCGACAACAGGCGCAGAACGCCTGGGGCGTCGGCGTCGGGCGCATCCGCGATCCGCACGAGAAACGGCACGGCGAACGCCGCAGCCTCGTACACGATCTCCTCGAAGTCGACGATGGTGGAGAGGAGGTCGAGCAGGGCGGGGTCGTCGCCGGCGGCGAGGTCGCGCAGCAATTCGGGAACATCGTCCGCCGAGCCCGTCGCGGTGGGTCAGCGCCGACCAGTCCACCGTGTCGAGATCATCGAGCATGCCAGGCACCCTAGTGTCGTGTGATCCCGGTGTCGTTTACTTCGAGTTGTTGTGGACAAGTTGCGCTGGACGTTGGTTGGTGCAGCGCGAAGGGTGCCCAGGCGATCTTTGTGGTGAATCGGTGTGCTCCGGTACATCGGCGGCGGTGCGGCGGGTACGCGTTCCGAATCATCAGGGCGCTGTAGCGCCAGGTGCCGAGCGCTCCGCACGAGGAGGAATGCCATGGTCGCTGTCGGTTTCGTGGGCCTTGGGGACATGGGTTCTCGCATGGTTCCCCATCTGTTGCGCGCCAACCACCGGGTGAGTGTCTTCGACGTCGTGCCGGGGCGGATCGATGCGATGACGGCGCTGGGAGCTGTCGGAGCTGACAGCCCGGCGGCAGCAGCCCGTGATGCTGATGTGGTGATCAGTGCCGTGATGTCCGCCGACATACCGGGGGCACATCTGGGGGAGGGTGGCATTCTCGCCGGAATGCGACCCGGAGCAGCCTTGGCCGTCCTGTCGACCACGACTCCGGCCATGCTGCAGTCGCTCGCATCGCAGATGCCGGCAGGCGTTCACCTCGTCGACGCTCCGCTCATCGGTGGCGTGCGGTACGCCTCGGAAGCCGCGCTGACCGTGCTGCTGGCGGGCTCCGACGATGCGACGGCCTTGGCCGAGCCGATCCTGGACGCTTTTGGGCAGGTCGTTCGTGTCGGGCCGCTCGGATCAGGCGTGGCTTACAAACTCATCACCAATGTGGTCGTCATGGCTGCCGAGGCGGGGCTGCGTGAAGCCCTCGACCTGGCTGATGTTCTGGGTGCTTCGTACCAGACCACGCTCGATCTGCTGGCCCGCGGTCCGATGGCGGCGGTGGTGAAACGTGCGTTGGATCGCGACAATCCGCGTGCCCTTCGCGACTCTGCCGTCGACTTCGATGTGCTGCTGGCTGCCGGCGGAGAAGACAACCTGCCGATCTCGGCGGCCGGGCGTCGCCGTCTCTGGGCCGCTACGGAAGCCACTTCTCCGCCGCCCGTTTTCGTAGATCTGACCTCCCACGCCACAGCCCTTCCCAGGTTCCGCAACGAGCCAGGACGAGGACAAGCAGGCGAACCGGGTCTGCACGGCGAATAGGATTGCCGCCGTCTCCACTTTCCCCGCTGCGGGTCCCAAGTGCGGATCCGACACGGTGCAGGAGCGCCCGCCCGGTCGGGACCCCGGCGCCGCGCGGCTTCCGGGCCGCGCCGGGGTCCGGGTCCGTCAGGCCGTGTCCGCCTGGGCGCCCGGCCGCCCGTTCTCCACCACGAAGCTGGCCCGGGTGGAGACCGGCGCCCCCGACTGGGTCACGAACGGCACGATCCGGTAGTCGGTGCGCATCTGGTCGTGGGTGAGCAGGCAGCGCACGTATCCGCGGCGTGCGTTGTAGAACTTCATGTGCGGGTTGCTGGCGAGCCACTCGGTGCCACGCGTGTCCAGGTCGGACCCGTCGCCGCCGGAGGTGATCGACGTGCCGAGGAACTCGACCCCGACGGTGCGCGAGGAGATGACCCGCAGCGCAATGACACGCACCCATCCAGATGCCACCGAACGCGGACAGTGACCGACTCATGGGCCGTCGATGCCGGCCCGCCGGGCCCGATCGTCCACGGCGGGTCGTGCCAAGTCGGTCATTTGAGTGTCCTTTACTCATGTGCCCGGATCGGAGCACCTCGATCCTGATCCTGTCGGTGACCGCTCGCCCGCGCGGTGTCGCGGGGGCGGTCGACTCCGCCGTGCAGGAGGCACCATGCTCCGTCGACCCCTGTTCGTCCTGTTCACGATCGTCGTGGTGCTCGCGGCCGCGGCTCCCGCACGGGCCCGGCCGCCGGCCGATCCGCTCGCCGGATCGGCCCTGGCCGGCTGCGGCACGCGGCAGACGCCGTCGGTGGTCAGCGCCAGCACGTACGAGGACATCAACCCACCCGCCCACGCCGTCGACGGGAATCCGGACACCCGCTGGTCCGGCTACGGCTTCGGCGCCTACCTCCAGCTCGAACTGCCCGCCCGGGCCACCCTGTGCGCGGTGCAGGTGGCGTGGTTCCGCGGTGACGAGCGCTGGAACGACTACACCGTCTACACGTCCGCGGACGGCACGACATTCCGCAACGTCAACGCGGGCCGCAGCACCGGCACCACGCGGGCGATGGAGACCTACGCGTTCACCCCGCACGAGGCGCGCTTCGTCCGGATCGCCTTCTGGCAGAACGCCGAGCAGCACCTGTGGGCCAGCATCAGCGAGGCCGCGGTCCTCGGTGTCGACGCCACGGGCGGCACGCAGACCGTCGTGGCGGTCGGTGACATCTCGCAGACGTGCGTGGCCGCCGACTGCCCGACCGCCCGTACGGCGGCGCTGACCGGGCAGATCGACCCGGCGCGCATCCTCGGGCTGGGCGACCAGCAGAACGGCAACGACACCTACGAGGACTTCCTGCGGTACTTCGACAAGACGTGGGGGCCGTTGAAGGGACGGTTCCACCCCACGCCCGGCAACCACGAGTACGAGGTCACCGGCGCCGACGGCTACTTCCGCTACTTCGGTCCGGCGGCGAAGCCCCAGGGAGCCAGCTGGTACAGCTTCGACCTCGGCAACTGGCACATCGTGTCGCTCAACTCCGAGTACGACCGCAACGAGGGCGGCGCCCAGCTGGCCTGGCTGCGGGCCGACCTGGCCGCGACCACCAAGCCATGCGTCGCCGCCTACTGGCACCGGCCGAAGTTCAGCTCCGGCAGCGGCCACGGCAACTTCCCCAACGTGAAGCCGTTCTGGGACGCGCTGTACGCCGCCGGCGCCGACCTGGTCCTCAACGGCCACGACCACGACTACGAGCGGTTCGCGCCGCAGCGCCCCGACGGCGTCGCGTCCCCGGCCGGCATCCGCGAGTTCGTCGTCGGCACCGGCGGCGCGGGCCTGCGCCCGTTCGGCACCACCGTCGCCAACAGCGAGCGGCGCATCGCCGGCACCCACGGCGTCCTGCGCCTCGAACTCGGCACGAACGACTACGCGTGGCGGTTCGTCGACATCGACGGCACCACGCGCGATCAGGGTGGCCCGGTCGCCTGCCACTGAGCCGCCCGACACCTTCGACAGCGAACACCCACAGAGGAGGTACCCCCGATGACATCACGATGGCGGCCGCTGCTGGCGCTGCTGGCGTGCGGTCTGGCCACGGCCGGACTGGCGCTGGTGTCGCCCGCGACCCCGGCCCAGGCCGACCCGGCCGGCGTGTTCGAGACGCTCAACTTCGAGGATCCGGCCGACCGCACTGTGCCCCCGCCCGGCTGGATCAAGCAGGCCGCCCGCACCGATTCGATCCAGATCGTCAGCGACGTGAAGCGCGACGGCGGATACGCCGCCAAGTTCGACCTCAAGAAGGACGACGCGATCGTCTCCAACGGTAAACGCTCCGAGCTGACCCAGCCCGACAGCCAGCCGGCCAACGCCGAGCGGTGGTACGGGTTCAGCATCTACCTGCCCACCTCGTGGGTGTACGACCGATCGGCGGAGATCGTCAGCCAGTGGCACCAGTGCGACGCGACCCGGTGCGGCGGCGGCTCCCCGCCGCTGGCGCTGATGACCGAGAAGGGCCGGTGGATGCTCGACATGCCGCTGCGCTCGCAGAAAGTGGACCTCGACGCCTACAGCACGGGCACCTGGACCGACTGGGTGTTCCACGTCGTCTGGCGCACCGACGGAGGCGGGCTGCTGGAGGTGTGGCGCAACGGCGTGTACAAGTTCGGCTTCCAGGGCCGCACGCACGCCGACTCGCAGGGCTCGCCGTACTTCAAGTTCGGCATCTACAAGTGGGACTGGAAACCCGGCAGCACGAACCCGTCGGACACCACGCAGCGGACCATGTACTACGACGCGCTGCGCCTCGGCGACCAGCGCGCCACGTTCGCCGACGTCGACCCGGCCCGCTCCGGCGGTGGCCCCTGCAACCGCGCGCAGCCGGTGGCGGGGGTGTCGGCCAGCACCTATGAGGCCATCAACCCGCCGCAGAACGCGGTCGACGGCAACCTGACGACGCGCTGGTCGGGTTCCGGTTTCGGGGCGTTCCTGACGGTCGATCTGGGTGCTCAGCGGAGCATCTGTGGTGCCGGGGTGGCGTGGCATCGTGGTGACGTGCGGTGGAACGACTACACGATCTACACGTCGGTCGACAACGTGACCTACGTGAAGGCGTGGGAGGGCCGCAGCAGCGGCAAGACGTTGCAGCCCGAGGTCACCACGTTCCCGGCCCGGCAGGCCCGCTACGTGAAGTACGCGTGGTGGAACAACGCCGAGGGCAACGGCTGGGCCAGCATCACCGAGGCGACCGCGCTCAGCCAGTGACGCGGCGGGCCGGCGGCGGGTGAGGCCCGCCGCC
>NZ_JBFAJA010000093.1:0-54107 GCF_040654975.1 Dactylosporangium sp. NPDC050588
CTCTGCCGCCAACGTTAAAACCCGGCCCGAAACAACGCGGGCCCCCCCCCCCCGGGGGGGGGGGGGGCGCGACTGCGGGAGAGGAGGTTACCGCTTGACCCGTTTCCGCACGCTCTTGCTGGTGCTCCGCCACGCGTTGGTCGCAGCCTTCATGGCCCGCTGACGCGGGGTCTGCTTCCGGCGGCTCCGCATGACCGTGACCACCGCGACGACCACGGTGGCGACCCCGGCCGCGGCGGCGGTCACCAGTGGAACGGGCCGACGGCGTGCCACGTCCTTGCCCTGCTCGGCCAGTTCGGCCGCGCGCTGCTTGGTCTTGGCGGACATCGTGTCGACCGTGTTGCCAAGGTCGTCGCGAGTATCGATGGCAGTGTTGGTTGCCGGGCCACCGATCTTGCTCCCGTTCGCATGTGTGACGCTCATCGCTGCCCCTTTCTCTCTCTGAGAGCAGGTTGCCCATCCACCGCGGTGCTCAATCACCGCAATGTCGTGACGATCGGCGCATGGTCGGACGTCACTGCCGTGCCGACGCTGACCTCGGCGCAGGTCAGCCCTCGGACGAGGACGTGGTCGATCTCCTTCACGGGCTTGTCGGCGGGGAACGTGCGCACCGGCCGGAACGCCGCGAACCCGTCCGCGTAGCCGGCGTCGGCGAACGCGCGCATCGCCGCGTCACCGGGCTCGATGTTGAGGTCACCGGCGATGAACGTCGGCCGGTCGCCGCCGAACCGGGTCGCGAACGCGGCGATCTCGCCGACCTGGACGAGGGGTTCGGCGTCCGGCGGCGGCTGGATGTGCGTCGACACGACCGCGATCTCCCGGCCGCCGAACCGCACGACGACGCCGAGGGCCTGGGCGCCCGTCGGCGCGCCGACCGCCGACAGCCGCACCGTCTCGGCGGCGGCGACCGGCAGGTTCGTCAGCACCGCGTCGCCCCAGACGGCGTCGGCGGCCGGGGCGAACCAGTACCGCATCCCCAGCCGTGTCGCGAGGGCCCGCAGGTCGTCGTGGCCGCCGTTGAGCACCCACGCCCGGTCCACCTCGGACAGGACCACGACGTCGGGGTCCGACGCGGCGATCGCGCGGGCCGTCGCCGCCGGCCGGAAGGTGCCGTCGAGCCCGAAGCCCATGCGGATGTTGTACGCCACCAGCCGCAGCCCCCGATCCGCGCCGGCCGTATCGACCCGCTCGACGGGCGGGGTCGTGGTGGCCCCGAGCAGCGGCACGAGCAGGCACACCGCGACGGCCGTGAGACCCGCCCGCCACCGCACGCCGGTCGCGGGCGCGCCGGTGCCGGAGCGCAGCAGGATCCAGGCGGGGGCGAGCGCGACCGCGACCGGCACCCACTGGTTGGGGTAGCCGAGGTCGTAGGCGGCGTAGTAGGCGACGGCGGCGACCGCGAACACGAGCATCCCGGCGAGGGCGGCGTACCCGGACCGCGCGCCCCGGCCGGGGTCGGGCTCGGGTGGCGTGTCGGCGGCCGCGGCGCGGAACGCCCAGCCGAGCGCGCCGCAGCCGAGCAGCAGGGCGACGAACAGGCCGCCCGGGCCGTGTGACAAGCCGAAGACGACCGCCGCCGCGACGATCGTCAGCGCGGCCGCGACCCGCTCGAAGCGGCCCCTGAGCGGGCCGGTCGCCCCGGCGAGGAAACCCACCACGGCCAGGCCGAGCAGCAGCTCCGGCACCGCGGGCGGGGGTGTGGTGGCGACCGGGTCGAAGCGGTAGGACAGGGCGACGGTCGCGATCGCCGGTGACAGCGCGAACATGCCGGCGAGGAGCATCGCCGGCCCCACGAGGAACCAGGCGGCGGCGGACGTCCTACCGGGTGCCGTGCGCCGCTGGTACCAGATGAACACCAGGCACTCGGCGGCGACGAGCGGCGCGGCCCACCACCGTGACTGCCACGTCAGGTCGACGGTGCGCAACGCCGCGTGCTGCAGCGCGGCGGCGGCGAGCCCGACCGGGACGCCGACGGCCGCCGGTCCGCCCCGCACGGCGGTCGCCGCGAGCCACGACAGCCCGGCGAGCAGGCCGATCGAGGCGACGTACAGCTGCGCCTGTCCACCGTGGACGAACAGCAGCGCGAACCGGGCGGCGGCGAGCCCGGCGCCCCCGGCGAGCGCGACCTTCGCCGCGTGCCTCCCGGCGCCCCACCGGGCGGTGAAGGGCACCACCGCGAACGGGACCAGGAACCACAGCAGCGCGAACGCGCCCATGAGCTCGGCCGGTGTCGAGGCGGCCTGCCCGAAGATCGTGATGATCGACGGGAGCCAGACCCGGAGCAGGTCGGCCAGGAGCAGGGTCCCCGCCGCGGTGCTCACGAGCGGGGCGGGGACGCGGGGGTCAGTCCTCGCGAACGACAACCTGGACGGCGGCGTCATCGTCGAGACGATAGCCGACGCCGCGCACGGTGGCGATGATCCGTGCGGCCTCACCGAGCTTGACCCGCAGGCGCCGCACGTGGACGTCGACGGTGCGCTCGGTGCCGACCATGTCGTAGCCCCAGACCTGGCGCAGCAGCTGCGCCCGGCTGAACACGCGACGCGGGTGCTCGCACAGGAACAGGAACAGGTCGTATTCGCGGCGGGTCAGCGGCACGGGCGCGCCGTCGCGCAGGACGAGCCGGGACCCGGTGCACAGGAAGAGCGACGGGGCGTCGGGTGCGGCCGCGCCGATCCGCTTGACCTTCGCGGCGTCGACGCCGCCGACGACGGTGTCGGGGGTCTCGACCAGCCGCAGGTTGCGGCCGGTGTGCTGGGACGGCCCGTGCTGCAGGGTGTGCGCCGGCGCGGCGGCGCGCTGCAACGGGGGCTGGGGCTGCTGGGTGCGCTGGATCTGCTGCTTGGCCTGGCTGGCGGCGAGCGCCTCGAGGTCGCTGATCAGGCGGGACGCCTCCGGTGGGAGCTCGTCACCGCCGTTGAGGGTGATGTGCACGGTGATGGTGACCACCGAGGGCGCCACCTCTGGCGCACCGACGACCGAAATGGCCATTTTCAATTCCTCTCGAAAAGCCTTTGCAATGACGCCGAATCAACGAACCGTCACTCGACAAAGGCCGTCGAAATGGTGTGCACGTCGCGAGACCCACGCCGGGTCAAGGTGTACCTCAAGGCACATGGGACCGACCTTACCAGCATCGTCACCCATAGCGACAGAGCTGTAACCTGCCGCACAGAATTGATCGATGACAATTCGTCTGATGTTTTCGGCCGACATTCACCGGCCATTCACGACACGTCTACGAGTCCAGCCTGGTCACCGCACGGCGATGGGTCAATCTCTTCCCGCATGTTGAGACTACCCGGTCGTCGGCGATCACCGGAACCATGCCGAGGTGCGCACATGTTGACGACAAATCCTATCCACTAGATAGAATCTCGTCGTCCACCATATGGGATCGAGGCGCGCAACTCGCCAGGGCTGACAATACCCGCACCGAGCTCGCGCACCCGTTCGCGGAGCTCCCGGTCGGCGGTGACCACCACGACCGGCCGATGACCGACATTGTCGGCGACGAGCGCGACGATGTGGTCGTCACCGGACCGCGGCGCGTCTTCCACGTGCACGCCCGCGACCGGCGGCACGCCGCGGGCGGCGCCCTCCACCACCAGGGTCACCGCGCCGAGCAGCGGCGGGGGCAGCGCGGCGGCGTCCCTCGCGGCCAGAGCGTCCCGGAGCCGGGTGGCCGCCCCACGCCGGTCCCGCCACCAGCCGTCGGGCACGGATCCGACGACGTTGGCGCCGTCGACCACGATCAGCGGCTCGTCCCGCCCGCCGTCCACGTCCTCCACCCGCCCGCCATGCACGTTCGCCGGCCGCTCGTCACGCTCGTTCGCCGGCCGCTCGCCATCCATGTGAGCAGTCTTACCCAGTCCTCGCGGGGAACGCCTCAGCCGCACCCGCACCGCGCCGATGTCGAGCACCGGAGGCGCCATGGAACAGATCCGCGAGACGGCCGGTGTCACCCTGCGCGCCATCCTGCGGTACGTGCGCGCCAGGGGCGGCGACACCGCGGTCACGCACGTGCTCAACCTCGCCGGCGAACACGAGCCGCCCGAGGCGTACGACGACGCCCGCCGCTGGTGGTCCTACGAGACGAAGATCAACGTCTTCGCGGCGGCCGCGCAGGCCCTCGGCGACGAGTCCGTCGGGCTACGCGTGGGGCAGAGCATCCTGTCGTACTCCGTCAACACCCCGCTACGGCTCGGCCTGCTGCTGCTCGGCGGCCCCACCCAGCTCATCCGGCTCATCGCGACCACCAGCGCCAAGTTCAACGCCGCCGCCGACATGTCCACGCTCTCCACCGGGCACGGCACGGCCAGCGTCCAGTACCGGCTGCGCAACGGCTACCAGCCCAGCCGCTACGACTGCGACTACACCCGCGGGCTGCTCACCCAGCTGCCGGCGCTCTTCGGCCTGCCCGCCGCCACCGTCACCCACGACGTGTGCCAGGTCCGCGGCGCCGAGGCATGCGTCTACACCGTCCGCTGGCGGCAGCGCCGGCTGTTCTCCTGGCTGTGGCGGGGCCGCCACCGCGACGACGCCGCCGACGACATCCTCGCCGGCAGGATGGAGCTGCTGCAGCGCACGGTCGCCGAGCTGGTCGCCGCCGAGCAGCCGGAGCGGGCCCTCGCGCTCGTCGCCGACCGCGCCGGCTACGCGGTGAACGCCCAGGCGTTCCTGCTGGTCGCCTCCCCCGCGCCGGACCAGCCGCGGCAGGTGCACGGCTACGGGCTCACCGACGCCGAGATCGCCGTGCTCACCGACGCGCCGCCGACCAGCTTCGCCGGCACGATCGTCGCCGACATCGCCTCACCCAACCGCTACTACGGCTACCTCGTCGCGTACTGCGAGGACTTCTTCGACGCCGAGCGCCGCATGCTCGACGCCTACGCGAACCTCGCGGCCGTCGCCCTCGACGCGCTGTCGGCGCTGGAGACGGCGGCCGAGCGGCAGCGGACCGCGGAGAGCCTCCTGTCGCTCGCCCGCCAGCTCACCCTGGCCCGGACCTCGACCGAGGTCGCCGAGTTCACCGCCGACGCCGTCAAGTCCGTCATGGGTGCCGACTCCGCCACGGTACTGCTGCACCAGCGCGGCAAGCTCCGCATGGTCGCCAACGCGGGCGCCGGCGACGGCCGGCTCCGCAAGGCGCGCAACCTCACCGTGTCCCCGCAGGACACCGCCCTCTTCGACCGCTTCCGCGACGGCACCGGCCAGCCCCGCGTCTACGACAGCACCAGCGACGAGCCGTTCATCCGCGCGATGCTCGACACCTTCGGCCACGACATGATGATCATCGTGGACATCGCGCTGCCGGACCACCCGTACGGCATCCTCGTCGCCGCCTACGACACCCCGCAGGGCACCGCCCGGGCCCGCGAGATCACCAACCGGATGGCCGGCGTCGCCGACCAGGCCGCCACGGTCCTGCGCACCTGCGAGCTGCTCGACGAGACCTGGCGCCTGGCCCACGTCGACGCCCTCACCGGCCTGGCGAACCGCCGCGCGTTCATGTCCGCGCTCGACGCCGCCCTCAGCGCCGGCGAGGGCGCCGTGCTCTTCATCGACCTCGACGGCTTCAAGTCCGTCAACGACAACCTCGGCCACGCCGCCGGCGACGAGCTGCTCACCGCCGTCGCCGGCCGCCTCGGCGCCTGCGTCCGCACCGGCGACCTGGTGGCCCGCCTCGGCGGCGACGAGTTCGTCGTGCTCACCCACGGCACGCTGGGCGCCTCCGGCGTACCGGACCTGGCGGAGCGGATCCGGGCCGCCTTCACCGAACCGATCGCCGTGCGCGGCTCCTCGCCGGTCACCGCCCGCGCCAGCGTCGGCGGCACCCGCTTCCACCTCGCCGAGGAACCCCAGCACGTCCTGCACCGCGCCGACACCGCCATGTACGAAGCAAAACGCCTGCTCACCACCGTCTACATCTGACCCCCGACGTCGTCAGTGGCTGGCCTGCAGGTGGGCGAGCATGGCCTGGTTTGCCTCCCAGCCGTCGGGGAAGCGGACAGGGACGTTCAGGTGGACGGGCTCGGCGGACGGGTGGGTGTCGAGGAGCTCGGCGATGCCGGCCCGGGCGACGACGACGCAGGCGTGGCGGTGGCGGGAGGCGAGCACGCACAGGCGGCCGGCCTCCAGGTGGAAGGCGCTCGCGTCGCGGCGGCCGGAGAGGGGGTGCAGGATGACGGTGACGTCGTACTCGCGGCCCTGGAGGCGGTTCGCGGTGTCGACCGTGACGTCGGTGGCGGCGGTGCCGGCCAGGGCCTGGCGGATCGCGGCGACCTGGTCGCGGTGGGCGGCGCCGACGGCGATCCGGTCGACGGTGACGGGGCGGCCGTCCGGGGCGTGCTCGGAGTAGGCGACGGGGCCGCGCTGCAGCAGCCGGTTCACCAGCGCGGCGATCGCGGCGACCGCCTCCCGGTCGGTGCGCACCGTGTGCCGGGCCGGGAGTTCGTGCAGCGCCCAGCCGGTCCGGCGGGCGGTCTCCAGGGTCGCATCGAGACCGTGGTCGCCCCCGAGGGCACGGGCGGCGAACTCCAGGCGGCGGTCCAGCGGTTTCGTGCCCGCCTCGAACGGCGTGAACGGGTAGAACGCCGAGGACACCACCGACGCGGCCGACGGCGGGAGGCGCCACGACACGGGCAGGCGGTGGACGGGCAGGTCGGGGTTGTGCCGCAGCAGGACCGCGACCGCGCTCTGCATCGGGTCCCAGGACAGGCCCGCCCAGCGTTCCACGGCGACGACGGAGAAGGGGTCCAGCTGGCCGGGGTCGCCGACGAAGAGCGCGCGGGAGAAGCGGCCGGCGACGCGTAACAGCATGTCGGAGCGCATCTGGTACGCCTCGTCGACGATCGCCCGCTCCCAGCTGCCGTCGGTGACGGTGGCCCACTTCGCGGCGGTGCCGATGGTGACGGCGCTGGCGTTCATGTCGCTGACGGCGCCGCTGACGGTGACGGTGCCGTGCCTGATGACGCGCTGGGCGGGGACGTAGGTCGACGCGGACAGCCGGCCGATGGCGAGGGTCGGCGCGGCGGTGGCGAGCCGGTCGATGAGGTCGTCGACCTGCTCGTTGGTCTGGGCGACCACCATCAGCCGTTCGCCGGATTCCGCCAATGTACGAGCGGCGCGCACCACCAGCGTCGACTTCCCGGCACCGGGCGGGGAGTCGACCACGACGCCACGCCCGGCGGCCGAGCCGAAGTCGTCGAGGATCCGGGCGATCACGTCGGTCACGACGAGCACCTCACAACACGCACGACCAGATTCACGACCAGTCCTCCACGGCGTCGTTCTCGCTGGGGCCGTACTCGACCGCCGGTGGCGGGCCGCCGTGCGTCCACGGGGTGTCGTCGCGGCTCGGGAAGCGGCCCGGCGGCTGGTACGCGTCGGTGACCGGCCCGTACGTGACGCGCTCCCCCACCGCCGGCACCGACCCCGGCGCCGGCTGCTTCGTGGAGCGGCCCATGCCCTTCGACAGCTCCAGGGTGACGTCCACGCTGGACACCTCCACGACCATCGCCTGCTGGGCGAGGCGCGCCGGGGAGACCAGCAGCGCGCCCGGTTCGAGCCGCACCGGGTCGTCCGTCTGGACGGTGATGTGCGGGCGCAGCGCCGCCTTCTTGCCCGACGTGTCGACCCGGTTCGGTGACGCAGCGACGACGGTACCGGTGAAGGCCTCCCCGGACAGCCGGAACTCGGCCATGACGAGCGGGTCGTCGAGGGCCCGCTGCGCGTCGAACCGGGCCTGCTCGCGTTCGAGCCGGTCGAGGCGGCCGGCAGCGGCGACCGCGCTGTCCCGCCGGGGCTGCGGCAGCGCGGTCCCGTCGGCGAGGCCCATGTGGTACATGGTGAAGACGTCGCGGTCCATGGCCCAGCGGGTCTCGACGGACGCGCCGGCGGGCCGGCCCCGCAGGAGCCGGACGGCCTGCCAGGTGAGGTCCCACGTGGGCTGCATCTGGTCGGCGACGGCCGCGGTCAGCGCCGCGAGGGCCCGCTCCCGGGCGAAGTCGTCGCCGTCGGACCGGGCGACGGCGGCGAGCGCCGGCGCGAGGATCTCGTTGTCGAACGTCGGGTCAGTGCTCGGCCCGGCCGGCGGTGAGCGCAGCGGGTCCTCGGCGAGCGCGGCTGCGGCGGCGCCGTCCAGGCCGCCGGGCGGGTCGATCCAGCCGAGGAGGGCGGCGAGGTTGGCGTCCTCCAGGCCGCTCTGCCCGGTCGCCCAGTGGTTGCCGAGGACCTCGGTCATGGCCAGGAGCATCGACGAGCCGGGGTGGTCGGCGCGTTCCCGCAGGAACGTCAGCCACTGCCCGAGGATCGGCACGGTCCGGTGCACGGGGTACGGCCCGAACGGCCGGCGGAACCTGGTCGAGCGGCCCAGCAGGCGCACGAACTCGATCCCGCCCCGGTTGGGGACGATGACCTGCGGGGCCTCGGCGTACCGCAGCTTCGTGCCGGACGCGGCCGAGTCGACGCTGCGCGCGCAGCCGTCCACGTAGGACAGCACGACGCGGGCGAGTTCGGCGACGAAGTCGAAGCGCTGGGTGCGGTCGCGGGGGTTGGCGACGACGAGCACCCGCGGCTCGGCCGGGTCGGTGCCGACGATCGCGGCGAGGGGCGCGGCCGCCTCGCCGGCGAGGCTGAGCGGCACGAGGACGAGGGGGTTCGCGGCGATGTGCGTGTGCCGGACCGTGGTCAGCGGCTGCGCCTTGCCGGACTCGACCGCCTCCGCCCTGGCGAGGGCCGTAAGGATGCTCACGTCGCCGGCTCACACAGCTCGCGCGGCTCGGGAAGGTCGCCCACGGCGCCGGCGCCGTGAGCAACGGCGCGCTGCAACATGGTTCGCTCGCAAGGCTCGCTCACGGGGGTCAGCCGATGCCGTCGAGGCACTCGGTGCGCAGCTTGTGCGCGAAGCGCAGCAGGCCGGCGATCTCCTCCTGGCCGGCGCCCGGCGTCAGCGTCCCGCGGGCCAGGCCGAGGACCGTGCCGATGCTCTCCACCCCGCCGAGGTCGTCGCGGACCGAGCGGCCCAGCGCGGACGTCGACCCGGCCGCCTCGTCGCGGCAGAAGAACGCCATCTCGCACGTGCCGAGGCAGTCGGGGCTGTACCGGGCGTCGATCGTGCTGACGGCCTTGCGCAGCTCGTCGGCGGGGCGGGTGGCCTGCTGCTCGCTGTCGTAAGCGAGGTCGAAGGTGAGCCCGGCCGGCAGCGCGTCGAGGATCGCCTCCAGGCGGGTCAGCCGGGACAGCTGGCGCCGCAGCACGGTCAGCTGCTTGCGCACGTCGACGAGGGTGGCGGTCGGCCGGTTCGCGAAGTTCTCCGGGCAGACGAGGACGACGTTGTGCGACACCGTGTCCTCCGGGTGGCCGAGCTCGGCGAGCAGCTCGCGCATGGCCATCACGTACACCGCGGACTGGGTCGCCGCGGCGGCGGTCTTCCCCGGGTCGGCCTGGCCGTCGATGACCGCGAACGACTTGATCTCGACCACGTGGAACTTCCCGCCGGCCCGGAACGCGATGAGGTCCGGCTCGAGGTACGCGTAGTAGCCGGCGATCTCCAGCCGCAGCATCGGGTGGTCGAACAGCGTCCCGGCGTCGTCGCGGTCGGCGGCGGCCCGCGCGAGCAGCGCCTTCGTCCGCGCATACCGGACCTCGCGGCTGGCGTTGCCGCCGACGTTGGACAGGTCGTCGTAGGCGACCTCGGGGATCGCCAGGCCGAGCCGCTCGCGGAGCAGCTGCAGCAGCTCGGCGGCGCCGTCGGCCTTCACCTGCGCCTCGAACGCGTTGCCGCGGGCGATCGCGAACCTGGACTGGCCGAAGCCGGCGGGGAAGCCGAGCTGCCCGGCGACGGCGCCCTTGTTGACCCCGGCGGCGTCCATCAGTCCACGGCGGCCGCACCCCGGGTTGCTGGTGAGCGCCGCGATGGTCCGCGCGTTGTGGTTGCGCGGCGCCACCGTGCCACGGATGCGGTCCAACCGGTCGACCAGTGGGTCCATGAGCGGTCTTCTTTCGGGGAAGCAGTTCGCGGTTTCATGCTTTGCTCGCGGTACGACGGAGACGCTGCAACCGGGCGCCGAACAGCGCCTCGGATCCGTCCAGGCGTTCCTGTGCTCTGATTGCCGCCGCGGCGCGGTCCGCGGTGTCGGCGTCCAGGTGCACGTCCAGCTCCGCCTGGGCCAGTTCGGCGACCGACCCAGGGGTGATCCCGGCGCCACCCGCGCCGGGGATGCTGGCGGCGAACCGCCACAGCAGCCGTCGGGCGTCGTGGGCGTCCTCGGGCAGCTGCGCCACCCGCTGGGCGACCTTGATCGCGCCGATGAGGAAGTCGACGCGGGCGCTGAGCGGCCCGACCACCCGGGTTTCGAGGGGCCAGGTGGACAGCGCGAGGAGCCCGCGCGCCGGTGACAGCAGGTCCGCGGTCAGCGCCGGGCAGAGGTAGTACGGCCGGCCGAACGGCTGGACGCGGAACGAGCGTTCCTCGTCGCGCCGCAGGCTGGTGAGGCGCGCCGCGACGAGTTCGCCCGGGAAGAAGGCGTCGTGGACGGCGATGATGAGCTTCGGCGCCGCCGGCACCGTGAGCAGGGTCAGCGCGTGATGCACCTGTTCCCGGATCGACAGCATCGGCTTGTGCACCGGCTGCGGCGCCGGCCTGGCCTGGTCCTCCAGGTCGGCGAGGGCGTCGTCCCAGGCGTGCTCCGCCTGGCGCAGCTCGGCCCGCAGGGCACGGGCCTGCATCCGGTCACCGGTGGTGGCGGCCCTTCGCAGCTCGCCACGCAACCGGTCGATCCGCCGCTCGAGCATCTCGATGGTGATCGGTTCGGACACGAACGGCACGGTAGCTGGTTCCAGCAAGTTCCAGCAAAGACCAGTGTCGGCGTGTCGCCTTGCAATTTCTGGTTCGTCCGGTTCGCCACCCGGCGGATGGCCTACGCGGGTACCGGTTGCCGCTGGTCCTCCAGCCGGCCGGCCGGGGCCCGGCTGGGCAGCGGGATGAGCTTCGGTTTGCGCCTGGCGGCGAGGTCCTCGACCCAGCCGAGCCCCAGGACCACGAGCGTGACCAGGGCGAACACGAGCACGATCTGGAGCAGCCCGCCGTACGGGCCGAGCAGCGACACGCCGGCGGCGACCGCCGCGAGCCGGACGGCGGTGATGACCGCCTCGTGCCACAGGTAGATGGTCAGCGCCCGCCGGTTGATCGCCTCGACGGCCGGCTCGGCGGCGCCCAGGCTCAGCGCGGCCGGCGCGGCGTTCAGCATCACCAGCAGGAACGCGGTCGACCACAGCACGTCGGCGACCGGGAGGTCGTTCATGTCGTACCCGCGCGGGCCGGGGTTGGTGTAGAGCATGAACAGGCCGATGCCGCCCATGACCAGGCACGCCGGCCAGAGGATCTTCTTCGAGATCCGCTGGAGGGTGCCGTCGTGGTGGGCGAACCCGAGCATCCACATCGGCGCGTACATGAAGAAGTCGCGGACCATGCCGCCGCTGCCGTGCCCGGTCTCCCACAGCGCGACCAGGACGCCGAACGGTGCGAGCACCGCCGGGATGGGCGCCTTGCGGTACAGCCACAGCAGTACCGGCGACGCGATGATGAACCAGAGGTAGGACCGGACGTACCAGATCTGGCTGAACCAGACGCCGCCCTTCTCCGACGTGGGCGGATCGTCGAGGGGCACGAACCACAGCACCAGGCGCCACGTGTGTTCGAGCCCGCCCATGAACGACATGAGGACGACTGCGAACGCGCCGAGCACCCAGAACGGCACGACGATGCGGCGCATGCGGCGACCGATCGCCTTCAGCCCGAAGCCTTCGGATCGGTCGAGGGAGGCGGCCATGAGGGAGCCGCCGAGCGCGAACATCAGGCCCATGGCCGGGAACGCGACGGTCAGCCACGCGAAGCCGAGTGTGTGATAGGTCACCACCCGGACGATCGCGACGGCTCGCAGGAGGTCTACGTACCGGTTCCGCATCCCCTACAGGTTGCCCTGACGGTCTTAGCGGCAACCTTGGTTCAGCTCAAAATTGGCTGTGTTTATTCTCAAAGATCCTAGGGAGGACAACCCGTAACTCTTCCGGCAATCGACGCTGTTCACCCGGATATCACCCGTTTACCCCTTCTCGACGGCCTTTTCGGTCGCCTGTACGGCCGCCCGCTCGATCGCCGCGACCAGCGAACCGAAGTCGAACCCGCCCTCGTGCGGGACGCCGTTGACGAAGAACGCCGGCGTCCGGGTCACCCCCGCGGCGCGCCCGGCGGCCAGGTCGGCGTCGACGCGTTCGTAGTGCACACGGGTGCCGCCGGTGCCGGGGAGGCCGAACTGCTCCGCGTACCGGGACAGGTCGGGGTCCTCGAGGCTGTTCTGGTGCGACAGGAGCAGCGCGTGCATGCCCCAGAACGACCCGGCGTCGGCGGCCGCCTCCGCGAGCAGCGCCGCCGGCATCGCCCGCGGGTGCTGGTCGACCAGCGGGAAGTGCCGGAACACGAAGCGCAGCCGCTCGGCGAAGTGCAGCTGGAGGCGCTCCACGACGCCGAACGCCCGGCCCGTGGACGGGCACTGGTAGTCCCCGTACTCGAGCAGGGTGAGCGGTGCGTCGGCCGGGCCCTGCGCGTGGTCGTTGTCCATCCGACGCACCTGCCCACCGCGGCATGCTCTAGTCGACCCGATCCGCTCCCAACCCGGGCGCCGCGCCCGCTTCACACCGCCCGCTCACATCTCCCGCGCCGCGCCCGCCACGCCTGGACTTCTCCGGGCGGGCCGTCCGGGTGGCTACTGCTTGGGCAGGCGGAGGGCGATGGTGGGGGCGTCGGCCATGACCGAGTTGGGGGCGCCGCCCTTGGCGACGGAGGCCGGCGGGCGGTCGGCGCGGCCGACGGTGACCTCCGGGTACAGCTCGACCTCGTCCCACTCCCCCATCGCCTTGGGCTCGCCGCGGTGGAGGTCGACCTCGCGGGGCGGGACCGAGGAGCCGGTGCGGGCGAGCAGGCCGGCGCCGTTGGTGCTGACGTCGGTGACGAGGACCATGCCGTCGCGGAGCTCCAGGCGGACGTGGTTACGGCTGACCCGGCGGGTGGACTCGTCGGTGAGCCAGTTGCCGATGGTGATGCCGCCGGGCTCGTCGGGGGCGCGGCCGACGACGACGGGGCGGGCGGAGGTGAGGGGGAAGCGGGCGCGGACGGCGCCGTCGATACGGACCGCCATGGTCATGGTGACGGGGCGGGGACCCGCGTCGATGAGGCGCTCGCCGTGGCGCGGGCAGACGGGGGCGCCGCTCGGCAGGGCCGGAGGTGGCTGGCCGGCGCCGGCCGCGGGCTGGCGGCCGAAGGTCGGGCAGTCGGTGGCGCCGCAGCGCCAGTACCGGCTGAGCACGGGATGCGGCCGCGGCGACGACCCCGTGGACGGGGCGAGGGTGAGCTCCATCCCGCCGGACGCGCCGGTGGTGAGGTACACCGGGCCGGGGTGGCCGGGCAGCGGCGTGCGGCTGATCAGCGGCAGGCCGGTCAGCGCGGCGACCTCCCGCGCTCTGGCGGCCGGCCGGGCGCCCGGCGGCAGCATCTCGATCAGCCCGTCGTCGGACCAGCGGCGCAGGACCATGCGCTCGTTGGACGTGAAGTCGGTGTCGGACATGGCGCCGCGTTCGGCCACGGCGTACAGGCCGACGCCGCCGTCGCCGAGCTGCCGGCTCAGGGCGTCGACGAACAAGCCGAGGCGCAGCAGGGCGGCCGGCCGGCCGCCGTCGAGGTCGACGCTGCGGGCAGCCTCCACCAGGTCGATGACCCCGCCGGCTGCGAGGGGGTCGACGCTCAGTCTCCGCTCGATCGCGTCGAGCGCGCGGCTGGTTTCGAATCGCACCCGGTTATCATGCCGCAAAGCCGCCGTCGACCACGTCTGCGGCCGACGGCGGGCTTCACGCCGCGCTCGTCGGCTGGGGAAGTGCACCGAGCGCGGGGCGCGCGACCGGAGGGGGGCCACCCGGTCGCGGCATACATCAGCTTCACTGCATGTAACGGTACGGGCACGGGATCGCCCCTGATACGGGTGAATGCCTGAATGAACGAACTGTCAGCCGCCGCAGGCGGCCGCGACCGCCGGCAGCTCGTGCGCGGGGATGCCGTCGCGCTGCCACACCGCGAGGGGGTGGTCGTGGTTGCGGATCTCGACGAGGGGCCGCAGGCCGGGCGGGCGGGTGTGGACCCGCACCCGCAGCCGGAGCGTCTCGGGGTGGCCGGGGATGCGGTTGGCGAGCTGGCCGAAGAACGGCGGCTCGGCGGCTCGGTCGGGGTCCTCCCACTGCTCGACGGCGCGGGCGAAGCCGGCCGGGCTGAGGCTGACCCAGACGCTGTACGTGAGCGCGCCCGGCTCCGATGGGGAGCTGCCGCCGCGGACCGGGACCTCGATCAGGGCCCGGAGGAAGAAGTGCTGTTCATCGAGGTCGGGCAGCTCCACGAAGCAGAGCTCCTCCTCCAGGAACGACGCTCCCCCGACGCCCGGGACGCCCCAGGTGTCGGGGGCGGAGAACGACCACATGCTCGGCACGTCGCCGAGCTCCGTGCCGCAGCACGTACAGGTGACGGTCACCGGCAGATTCAACCACTCCGCGCGGCGATCTCCCGGGCGGGCTTTCAGCCGCTCTGCGCGGCGAGCCCACGGGCGCGGTCGCGGGCCGCTTTCAGCCGCTCTGCGCGGCGAGCTCGCGGGCGCGGTCGCGGGCCGCTTTCAGCCGCTCTGCGCGGCGAGCTCCCGGGCGCGGTCGCGGGCGGCTTCGAGGGCGGCGAGGAACGCGGCCCGTACGCCATGGTTCTCCAGCTCACGGATGGCGTTGATGGTGGTGCCGGCCGGGGAGGTCACGGCCTCGCGGAGCTTGACGGGGTGCTCGCCCGACTCGCGCAGCATCACCGCCGAGCCGATCGCGGTCTGCACGATGAGGTCGTGCGCGACCTGGCGCGGCAGGCCGAGGAGGATGCCGGCGTCGGTCATCGCCTCGACGAGGAAGTAGAAGTACGCGGGGCCGGAGCCGGACAGGGCGGTGACGGCGTCCTGCTGCGACTCGGGGACGCGGATGGTGCGGCCGAGGGGGCGGAACATCTCCTCGGTGAGCGCGAGGTGCTCGGCGGTGGCGTGCGGGCCGGCCGAGATCGCGGTCATCGCCTCGTCGACGAGGGCGGGCGTGTTGGTCATCACGCGCACGACCGGGGTGCCGTCGGGCAGGTGCCTGGCGAAGAACGAGGTGGGCAGGCCGGCGCAGAGCGACACGACGAGCTTGCCCGGGGGCAGCTTGGGGCCGAGCTCCGCCAGCAGCGCGCCGGCGTCCTGCGGCTTCACCGCGACGGTCAGCACGTCGGCGGTCTGCAGCGCGGTGACGCTGTCCACGACCTGGATGCCGTAGCGCTCCTGCAGCTCCTTGGCCCGTTCGGGCCGGCGGGCGGTGGCCAGGAGCCGCTCGGCGGGCCAGCCGGCCCGCAGCAACCCGGACAGCAGCACCTCACCGAGCTTGCCCGCGCCGAGAACGGCGATGGTCCGCACGTACCCCACTCCTCAGTACTCCTCAGTTCGACGAACGTTCGGCGAGAGTTCGGCGAGAGTTCTCGACGAGAGATCGAAGACGGACATGGCGCGGGCCCGGTCATGACGACCGGGCCCGCGACGGGCTCAGGAGCCGAAGAAGACCTCGGCCTCGGTGTAGCGCTCGACCGGGACGGTCTTGAGCTCACGGGTCGCGTCGGCGAGGGGCACGCGGACGATGTCGGTGGACTGCAGCGCCACCATCTTGCCGAAGTCGCCCTCGTGGACGGCGTCGATCGCGCCCAGGCCGAAGCGGGTGGCGAGGACCCGGTCGAACGCGGTCGGCGTGCCACCGCGCTGGATGTGGCCGAGCACGACGGTGCGGGCCTCCTTGCCGGTCTTCGCCTCCAGCTGCTCGGCGAGCCACTGGCCGATGCCGCCGAGGCGGACGTGGCCGAACGCGTCGAGCTCCTGGTTGTGCAGCACCATCTGGCCGTCGAGCGGCTGGGCGCCCTCGGCGACGACGACGATCGGCGAGTACTGCGTCTGGAAGCGCTTCTCGACGTAGCCGGCGACCTGGTCGACGTCGAACTGCCGCTCCGGCAGGAGGATGACGTTGGCGCCACCGGCGAGGCCGGCGTGCAGCGCGATCCAGCCGGCGTGGCGGCCCATGACCTCGACGACGAGGGTGCGGTGGTGCGACTCGGCGGTGGTGTGCAGCCGGTCGATCGCCTCCATCGCGATGTTGACCGCGGTGTCGAAGCCGAACGTGTAGTCGGTCGCGCCGAGGTCGTTGTCGATCGTCTTCGGCACGCCGACGACGTTGACGCCCAGGTCGGTCAGCTTCGCCGCGACGCCGAGGGTGTCCTCGCCGCCGATCGCGACGAGCGCGTCGATGCCGAGGTCGGCCAGGTTCGACTTGATCTTCTCAACGCCGCCGTCGATCTTGAACGGGTTGGTCCGGGAGGAGCCGAGGATGGTGCCGCCGCGCGGCAGGATGCCACGGACCTGAGCGATGCCCAGCTCACGGGTGTTGCCCTCAAGGGGGCCACGCCAGCCGTCGCGGAAGCCCACGAACTCGTGACCGTAGGTGGCGATGCCCTTGCGGACCACGGCCCGGATGACCGCGTTGAGGCCGGGGCAGTCGCCGCCCCCGGTCAGTACGCCGATACGCATGCTAGATCTTGCCTTCCTGGTTGCGGTGCTGCTCGACCGCCCTGACGGGCACGACCGAGCCGGAGGGTCCCACTCGTTGGCGACGCTGCCGATTCACAGCGCACTGTAGTCGCTCCTCCTGAAGATGCCGACGTCGCACCAGTCGGCACATCCGTCCTAACAGCTGTCGTCACAGCTGTCGTCTCTGATGCCGAACATCTTGGCCGACTCGTGCTCCTGCGCCATCCGCCGCAGGGCGGCGAGCAGGGAATCCCCGAGGATCGAGCCGACGACGGCGGCGTGCAGCTTGCCCTCGTTGCCCTCCGCCTGGGCGACGAAGCGCAGGTCGTGCACGGCGATCCGCTCGGCGAGGTCCGCGTACTGCTCCAGCAGGTGCTCGACATCGGCCCCGACCTGCTGAAACGCGGCGACGACCTCGGCCGCGGCCTGCCGGGTGCGGGCGTTGTCCGACAGCAGCCAGCCGCGCTCCTTGATCAAGGTTCTCACCCGTTCGTGCGCCGCGGCCAGCATCGCCGGGTCGCTGGTCTCGCGGGTGCCGACGGAGGCCGGCAGGGCCCGGCCGAGCACCTCGTGCACGTCGGGGTCGGGCTGGTCGAGCTCGGTGAGCAGGTCGCGGATGGTGGCGATCGGCAACCGCCCGATGTCGAGCAGGACCCGCACCAGCCGCAGCCGCTGAACGTGTCGATCGTCATACCTGGCCTGGTTGGGGCTGGTCAGCTCGCCGGCCGGGAGCAGCCCCTCCCGTAGGTAGTACTTGATCGTCGGCACGGGCACGCCGGTCTTCTGGCTCAGCTCAGCGATGCGCATCAGGGTCCTCTCAGGGTTGACACGGATAGTGTAACTCTCCAATAGTGGAAAGCGACGCTATCGATAGTTCGACTATCCATTCTGCTGGGAGCTTCTGATGCGACTCGCACAGCTGCACCGCCCCCTCGTCGTCAGCGCCGCGGCGCTGACCGTCCTCGCGGTCCTGACCGGCGCGGGCGTCCTCCTCGACGACCGCGAGCTGGTCGGCGCGCCGCTCTGGCTGAAGCCGTTCAAGTTCTCGGTCTCCATCGCCGTCTACTCCGTCACCATCGCCTGGATGCTGTCGCTGCTGGACCGGCGGCAGCGCCTCGGCTGGTGGCTGGGCACCGTGTCCGTCGCCGCCCTCACCACCGAGATCGTGATCATCGTCGGGCAGGCGGCGCGGGGCCGGCAGAGCCACTTCAACAACCAGACGCCGTTCGATTCGACGCTGTACAGCGTCATGGGCGCCACGATCGCGATCGCCTGGGTGTGCACGCTGATCCTCGCGGTCCTGCTGCTGATCCAGCGGCTGCCGGACCGGGCGAACGCCCTGGCGGTCCGCTTCGGGCTGATCGTCGGCCTCGCCGGCATGATGGTCGGCTTCCTCATGACCATGCCGACGAAGGCGCAGCTCGACCTGCCGGCGGGCGAGTCGCCCACGATCGTCGGCGCGCACAGCGTCGGCGTGGCCGACGGCGGCCCCGGCCTGCCCCTGGTCGGCTGGAGCACCACCGGCGGCGACCTGCGCGCCGGGCACTTCATCGGCATGCACGCCCTGCAGGCGCTGCCGCTGCTCGGGTTCCTGCTGGCGCTCGCCTCGCGGCGCTTCGCGCGGCTGCGCCCCGACCTGGTCCGGGCCCGCCTCGTGACGGTCGCCGGCCTCGCGTACGCCGCCCTCACCGGCCTGGTCGTCTGGCAGGCGCTGCGCGGCCAGTCGATCGTGGACCCCGACGCGCTGACCCTCGCCGCCGCGGGCGTCGTACTTCTGGCCACCGTCGCGGGCACGATGTGGGCGCTGGGCGGCCCCCGTACCGTGGAGCCCACCGCCGCCGAGGCACGGATGCTGAGCGAGGTCCACTGATGGCTGACACCCTGTTCCAGCTCGCGTTCCTGGTCGTCGCGCCGTTCTGGGTGCTGATGATCTTCGCGCCGGGGTGGCGCTGGTCGGAGCGGATCGCCGGGTCGGTGTTCATCGCCCTGCCGGCGCTGGTCGTGTGGGCGTTCGCGATCGGGCCGGTGCTGCCGGAGTTCGCCGCGGAGATGCTCAACCCCGACCTGGCCGGCGTGCGGTCGCTGTTCGCCGACGACGACGTGGTCGCCGCCGTGTGGGCACAGGTCCTCGCCTGGGACCTGCTCGTCGGCCGCTGGATCTACCTGGACAGCCGGGAGCGGCGGGTCCACCCGCTGATCATGGCGCCGCTGCTGGTGCTGACGATCCTGCTCTCGCCGATCGGCCTGCCCCTGTATCTCGCGTTACGGATCCCGCTGACGCGGCGGCCCGTCACGCCGGACGCAGGACCCGCCCGGCGCGACGAGGACGTGCTCCCGCAGGGTGCATGAGCCCCGGACGCGGGCCGGGCCGCGCCCACCCGGGGTGTGCGGCCGGCCGGGCGCGGCCGGGACGCTTCACACGGGGGGCGCAGGGCGCGACCGGGACGCGTTCACGAGGGGGTGCGGGGGCCGCCGGGCGCGAGCCGGGACACGTTCACGCCGGGTGCATGACCTGCCACCTGGCGAGGTTGTGCCTGGCGTCGACGAGCGCGTCGTGCCGTCCCTCCGCCGCCGGCAGGGGCGGCCGGCCCGTCTCGTCCCACAGCTGGCGCAGGTCCTTGGTGAAGCGGGGGATCTCCCGGGGCAGCGTCGGCATCGGCCCCCACAGCTGGGCGAGGGCGACGTGGTCGTAGGCGGCGTACCAGGCCCACAGCTCCAGCTCGTCGGCCTCGCCGGCGCGCAGCGGCTCGATGAGGAACTCGAGCAGCTCGTCGCGGATCCGCTCGCGGGAGCGCCATGCCTTGTCGGCCGGCGACGGCAGCTTGTCCAGGACGTTGCGGCGCACCCACGGCACGGCCCGCGACCCGTCGAACTCCGTGGAGACCGCGTAGTACTCGCGGCCGTGCTCGTCCACCACCCCGATGGAGACCAGGTCGATCAGGCGACCGTCCTCGATGAACTCACAGTCGTAGAAGTAGCGATATGCCGACACCGCTCCCATCCTGCCCCGTCGCCGCCCGGCGGTGCGGCGGCAGGGTAGGGCCGCAAGGTCGGCTCACAGCAGCAGCGCGGCCATCCTGGTCAGCTCGGCGTGGTCGCGGGGTGTGCCGCCGCCGGTGTGGATCCTCTCGGCGACGGCGGCGGCGCGGGCGGCGGTGCGCAGCGCGAGCATCGCGGGCAGGACCGCGACGCACTCGTCGGCCGGGACCGGCCCGGCCCTGACGTACGCCTCGACCAGGGCCTCCGCCTCGGTGCCGCCCGCGCAGAGGACGGCGTGGGCGAGGTCGTACAGCAGCGGACCGGTGCCGGCGGCGGCCCAGCCGACCAGTCCGACCCGGCCGGTGCTGGAGTCGAGGCGGAAGCGGGCGGCGTCCGGCGCGCCGTGCCGGACCCCGTAGGTGAGCTGGTCGGTGACCATGATGCGGCGCACCACGGCAGCGGCCTCGGTCACGGCCGGGCCGAGCCACGGCTCCATCGCCAGGTGGGGCGCCGCCGCCGGCACCGCCGCGACCTGGAACTTCGCCAGGTCGGGGTGCACGAACCGGCGCAGGCTGCGGTGCGCGGCGCCGAGCGCGCCGCCCCACCACGACTGGTCGAGCGGGTCGTCGGCGTGCAGCGGGCGGCCGGGGACCAGGCGCATCAGGGCGATGACGCCGTCACCCGCGCGCGTGGGGAGCGCGGTGGTGAGCGCGCCGTCGGCGGCCCGGACCGGGCGCCCGGCGCAGACGCCCGACGCGTCGAGGTGCTCGGCGGCGCACAGGCCGGCCTCGAAGCCGCGCCGCGTGGCCACCGGAGCCCATTTCACCACGAACTGGGCCGCATCACGCGGATTCGGTTCGAATTGGCCGTTGTCGATCTCGACCCGCCAGGCGTCTTCACCGAGAGGAATGCACGGGCCGGGGTCGCACTGCCAACTCCTGCGCAGTGTCGTGTGCACCTGGTCGGCAGCGGGGGCCACGCTGCGCATTATGCGCCAACAACGGCGTCCATGCCCGGTGAACAGGCAGATGCCCGGGAAGCGGTGCTCGCACCACCGGCTCCCCGGGCATCTGACACCAACCCCGCCCCCCAGCGGTTCGCGTGCTGGCACTAGCCTGCCTGCGGGCTCATGCGCGGGCTGTCGGTGAGCCGATGCGGGGGATGTACAGACTCCGACACGCGCGTCATGATCTGGTAGAAGTTCCGTACTGTGCTCGTGATCACCTACGGTGATCATGGGACCGATCAACGTTGCACCGGGAGGGGTTTGACCGTGGAGGGTCGGCTGCCAGATCCCGGCGACGCACTGACCGGTGTGGATATGTTCAGTGGCTTGGATCCCGATGTGCGTCAGCGGGTCATCCAGGCGGCGGTGCCACGGACATACCGCAAGGGCCAGCTGCTGTTCGTCGAAAACGATCCGGGCGAGTCACTCATCGTGCTCAAGCGCGGTGCCGTGATGGTGTTCCGGACCGCGCCGACCGGCGAGCGCGCGGTCCTGTCGGTCGTCCGCCCCCCCGACACGCTCGGCGAGGTGTCGCTGCTGGACGGCGCGGCCCGGTCCGCGTCCGCAGAGGCGATCGAGGACTGCCAGGCCCTGGCGCTGTCCCGGCACGCGTTCATCGAGCTCGTCCACGCCAACCCGCGCATCCTGGACGCGGTCATGCGCTCGCTCGGCGCGCTCATCCGGCGCCTCACCGAGCAGAACGCCGACCACGTCTTCCTCGACCTGCCCGGCCGCGTCGCCAAGACCCTCGTCCGGCTCGCCGGCGAGACCAACGCGCCGATGGTGACCATCGAGCTCAACCAGAGCCAGCTGGCGGAGATGGCCGGTGGCTCGCGGCAGAGCGTCAACCAGGCCATCGGGTCGTTCGCCAGCCGCGGCTGGCTGCGCACCGAGGGCCGGCGGATCGTCGTGACCGACCTCAGCGCCCTGCGCCGCCGCGCCGGGATGACCGACCGCTGACCTGCCTGTCGCACCACCGCGTTGCGTGCCGCAACGCGGTGGTCGATCGGGTCCCCGGCGTGTGAGGATGTGCGGGGATCCGAATCAGGGAGTGTCGGCGATTTCCAGTCAGTGCGCACGCTGCGGCCGCCAGTCAGGCGATGGTGACCGGTTCTGCGGTGGATGCGGCGCCGAGCTGAGTCCTGCCTGCGCGACATGCGGCCGATCGCTGAGCCCGGACGCGTCGTTCTGCACCGGCTGCGGCACCCCACGCGCCGCCACCGGCGCGGGCGGCGGCCCGGCGAGCCGCGCCGACCGTGGCGGTGGCCACATCGGCCGGGCCACGGTGCCGATCCCCGCCACCCGCAGCGAGGACCGCCGGCGGATCAGCGTCCTGTTCGTCGACCTGATCGACTTCACGCCCTATGTCGAGCGCGCCGACCCCGAGCTGGTCCGCGAGCTGCAGAAGGGCTTCTTCTCCACCGCCCGCGAGGTCATCGGTCAGTACGGCGGGGTCGTCGAGAAGTACATCGGCGACGCCGTCATGGCGCTCTTCGGCGCGCCCGTGGCCACCGAGACCGACGCCGTGCGCTGCGTGCGCGCCGGGCTGGAGCTGCAGCGGGTGCTCGCGCGGTATGCCAGCACCGGCGACGGCGAGCGGGCGCTGCGCTTCCGCGTCGGGGTCGCGACCGGCGAGGCCCTCGTCGACGTGGCCGCGGCCCGCGACGGCGGCCAGGCGATCGTCGCCGGCGACGTCGTCAACACCGCCTCCCGGCTGCAGTCCCTCGCCCCGCCCGGCGGGGTCCTCGTCTGCGGCAGCACGTATGCGCTGACCAAGTCGTCGATCCGCTACGAGGCGCAGCCCCCCGCCACGCTGCGTGGCCGCTCCACCCCGACCGAGGTGTGGCTGGCCCTCGCGCCGCTGCGGCGCAACCACCCCGACCGGGAGGCCGGCTCCACGCCCCTGGTCAACCGCACCCACGAGCTCAGCCTGCTGGTCAACGCCCTGCACCGGGGCCTGCGCGAGCGCACCCCGCAGCTGGTCACCGTCATCGGGCACGCCGGGATCGGCAAGAGCCGGCTCGTGCACGAGCTGTTCCTGCACGCCGAGCGGCTCTTCGACGCGCCCGTCGCGTGGCGCACCGGCCGCTGCCCCCCGTTCGGGGAGAACGTGACCTACGCCGCGCTCGCCGACATCGTCAAGGCGCAGGCCGGCATCCTCGACACCGACAGCGCCGAGACCGCCCGCGAGCGGCTCGACACGGCGCTCAGCGTGATCGTCACCCCGTCGGAGGCCGAGCGGCTCGCCGACGCGCTCAGCCCGCTCGTCGGCCTGCCCGGGCCGAAGCTCGCCCCCGACGAGACCGAGTCCGCCTGGCGGCGTTTCGTGGTCGCGCTGGCCGCGCACCGGCCGACCGTCCTGGTCTTCGAGGACCTGCACTGGGCCGACGAGTCGATGGTGCGGTTCGTGGAGCGTCTGGGCGCGTCGGTACGGGACGTGCCCCTGCTCCTGCTGTCGACGGCCCGCCCGGAGTTCCTGGAGCGCAACGCCAGCTGGGCCGGTGCCATCGCCGGCTCGGTCACCATCACGCTGCCACCGCTGCGCGACGCCGAGATCGCCACCATGTACGCGCACCTGCTCGGGCAGGCCGCGTTCCCCGGCCACTCGCTCAACTCACTCGTCGAGCTCGCCGACGGTAACCCGCTGTACGCGCTCGAGTACACCCGCATGCTCGCCGAGCAGGGCAACGTCCGCACCTCCGACACCCTCAGCCGGGTGCTGCCGATGCCCGACAGCGTCCACGCGGTCATCGCCAACCGGGTCGACCTCCTCGAGGCCGCCGACCGGGCGGTGCTGCAGGCCGCCGCGGTCGTCGGCATGAACTTCTGGCCCGGCGCGGTCGCCGCCGCGATGAGCCGCCCCGCCGACGGCATCGAACGCTCCCTGCGCCGCCTCGAGCAGCGCGACCTCATCCACGAGCAGGCCGCCTCGACGATGGAGGGGCAGACGGAGTACCGCTTCGGCCACGTCCTCGTCCGCGACGTCTGCTACCAGCGGCTCCCCCGCACCGAGCGGGTCGCCCGGCACGAGCTGACCGCCGCCTGGCTCGACAGCGTCGCCGCCGACCGCGACACCGACCTCGCCGAGGTCGTCGCCAACCACCGGTACACCGCCTACGAGATCGCCGGTTCGCTCGGCCTCGACGCGCCCCGGTACAGCGTGCCGGCGCGGGACGCGCTGCACCGGGCGGCCCGCCGCGCGTACGCGCTGCACGCCCTCGAAGCCGCCGCCGCCCACACCGGCAAGGCCCTCGCCCTCTGCGACGACAGCACCGACCAGGGCGAGCGGCTGCGGATCGAGCTCCTGGCCACGGAGATCGCCTTCTACGCCGATCCGGAGTCCTTCCTCGGCGCCGCCGGCTCCGGTCCGGCGGGCGCGGCCCGTACGGGCGGATCCGGCGGCACCGGAAGCGCCGGCGTGGCCATGGCGGGCACGGACCAGCTGGCGAGCCTCGCCGAGCGGCTCTACGCGGCCGGTGAGCAGGCCAGCGCCGCCCGGGCCTGGACGATCCGCGGGCAGGCCGCGTGGCTGCGCGCCGACCGGCTCGGTGCCCTGTCGTGCCTGGACCGGGCCGTGGAGCTGTTCGACGAGCTGCCGGACGCGCCGGAGAAGGCCGACGCGTACGCCGAGCTCGGCCGCCTGCACATGTCCAACTTCGAGGTCGAGCCCGCCGTCGCCGCGGCCAGCGCCGCCGCGGAGATCGCCGACCGGCTCGGCCTCATCGAGGTCGCGACCAGCGCCCGGATCACCATCGGCACCGCGCTCTTCCAGGCCGGCGACCGGTCCGGCCTGGTCGAGCTGCAGGCCGCGCTCGAGGTGTGCCGGGAGCGGCGGCTGCTGTCGGAGCACCGGGCGATGCGCAACGTCGCGTGGGCGCTGCTGGAGGACGGCGACTGGACCGCGTCCGCGGCGATGTACGAGAGCACCCGCAACACCGTGCCGGGCAGCCACACCCTCGCCACCGGCTACTCCAACGTCGCGCAGGTCGCGTACTTCACCGGCGACTGGGCCACCCTCATCGGCGTCGCCGAACGCGCCCCCGCCTCCGAATGGGACCTGCAGGTCCGCGGCGCGCACGCGTGGATGAAGATCCTGCGCGGCGAGCCGTTCATCAACGCCGACGAGATCGAGGACCTCGTCGCCGCAGGCCGGCGCAGCGGCTTCTACCGCCTGCAGTGGACCGTCCTCGGCCACGGCGCCCTCTGCCGGGCGCTGCAGGGCCACTCACGGGACGCCGAGGCGCTGATCGTCGAGCTCGCCAAGACCTGGCGGGAGGTGCGGGCGATCGCCAGCGGTGAGTGGATCGACGCGACCGCCCACGCCGCCGTCCTCGCCGGCCGGGTCGCGATGATGGCGATCCGCGACATGCTCGCCGACGTGCCGCACCGCACGCCGTGGGTCGAGGCGGCGCTGCGGACGATCACCGGGGCGATCGCGTTCGTCGACGGGGACTTCGCCCGGGCCGCCGACATGCACCTCGCCGCCGCGGAGCTGTACGGCGAGATCCCCAACGCCTCCGCCCGCATGCTGTCGCTCACCTGGGCCGTGCAGGCGCTCGGGCGGCTCGGGCCGGCCGCCGCCGAGCGCCTCGAGCCGTGGCGCAGCGAGCTGGTCGCCTTCGCCACCCAGGCCGGCGCGCCGATGCTGCTGACGCTCGCCGAGCTGCCGCCTACGCCGTTGTAGGCGGCCTCTGGCCTTACGCCGCCACGGGCTGCTTCTGCGGCTCCGGGGTGCTCTTGACCTTCTGCGCGTACATGTCGATGTACTCGCGACCGGAGAGGGTCATCAGCTCATACATGATCTCGTCGGTGACGGCGCGCTCGATGAACCGGTCGCCGGCCATCCCCGCGTACCGGGAGAAGTCCAGCGCCGGCCCGAAGCGGATGTGCACGCGCTTCAGGTTCGGCAGGATCTGCCCGATCGGCTGAACCTTGTCCATGTTCATCATCGCCACCGGCACGACCACGGCACCGGACTCCAGCGCCAGCCGGGCCACCCCGGTCTTGCCCCGGTAGAGCCGGCCGTCCGGCGAGCGGGTGCCCTCCGGGTAGATGCCGAAGATGCCGCCCTCCCGCAGGATCTTGAGGCCGACCTCCAGCGCGGCCCGCGCCGCCTTCCCGCCGGAACGGTCGATCGGCACCTGCCCAGTGCCGGCGAAGAACAGCTTGATCAGGCGGCCCTTGATGCCTTTGCCGGTGAAATACTCGGCTTTGGCCGGAAACGTGACCCGCCGTTTGACGCTCAGCGGCATGAAGATCGAGTCCGCGAACGACAGGTGGTTGCTGGCGATGATCACGGGCCCCTCAGCGGGGACGTGCTCCAGCCCCTCCACCCTGGGACGGAAGATGAGCTTCAGCACAGGCCCGAGGACGATGTACTTGAGGAACCAGTAGAGCACCGCTCAACCTTCCAAGATCTGCCAGACAATCGGTGATGACCGTCGCAAAGAGCCTACGAACCAGTTCGGCACACCACAACGCACTCCCGGAACCGCCCGTGCACGTGTCAGGATTTCGGTCAGCGGTTTTTTCGCGGCGGACCCGGTCGTCGCGGTGTCGGCCGCGGGGAGGGGCAGGCGGTGCCAGGGGGTGGGGCGCGGCGCGGCCGGCGCGACAACGGCCTGGTAGCGCAGGAATACGCGGTGGTCGGAGACGTCGACCCGCGGGTCGGCGAGCATCTGCTGGACGTGCTGGCGGCCGGCGGCATCGCCGCCTATCTGCAGCCCGCCACCGACCTGCACCCGGTGACGCGCACCACGACCCTGCCCGCCAGACCCACCGACCGGCTCTACGCTGATCGTGACCACCTCGCCACGGCGCGCGACTATTTCACCCAGCTTACCGCCGTGCCCGAGCAGCACACCCCACCCGCCGAGACCCCCCAGCCCGCCACGGCGCCCTCACCCCAGTCACCCCAGTCATCCCCGTCATCCCAGTCATCCTCGGAGGCCAAGACGAGCCGCAAGTCGGACGACGAGACGTTCGCCAGCATCATCGCCGGCTTCCACACCACCGTCGATCCGACCAGCGCCCCCTGGCCCGCCGCCGAGGACCTCGACTCGTCGGGCTCCGCCGCCGCCGACATGGACACCGAGCCGGCCCCCCGCACCCCGCTGCGCCGCGCCTCCGACGCCGTCGACCGCTCCCTCCTGGACAGCCTCGACTCCTTCGGCGCCGACCTGCCCGACGACGAGGACGACGCCGGCTACACCCCGCCTCCCCCTCCCCCGCTGCCACGGATCGCCCCGTCGACCGTCCTGGCGGTCCTGGCCCTGATCGGCGGCCTGGTCCTGCTGATCTGGCCCGACCTCCTGCCGGTCTTCGGCCCCCAGTCCACCCTGTTCCTGGGCTTCGCCCTGCTGCTGAGCGGCTTCGTCACCCTGATCCTGCGCCTACGCCCCGGCGACGACGAGGACGACGACCCCGACAACGGCGCCCGAGTCTGACCCACCCCTGGAACCGGCACCCCCGCGCCCGCCCTTCGCCAACGACCAGGACGACGCTCCCGACCACGGGTCCGCGTCCGGCCCACCGCCGACAGCAGCACGCCGCGCCAGGCCCTCGTCTGCGCCCCGGCGACGACTGGCGGATCGCTCCGGGACGTCGGTGGCGGCGCGGATGGGCGCCGCGATCCGAGGGGTGGGCTCGACCGGGGCAGCGGAGGGCGACCCCTGACGACAGCGCCGCGTCTGGCCGCCCCCAACAACGGGAGGCTGCGTCTGGCCACCACCGGCAGCGGCGCCGCCGCGCCCGCCCTTCGTCCGCATCCCGGCAACCGCGGTGATCCCGCCCAGGCCGGTGCCGTGGCGGGGGTCGGCGCCAACCCTGAACCCGGTGCCGTGGCGGGGTCGGCGCCGACCCTGAACGCGCGCACCGCCACCGGCCTGCTGCGACGAAGGCCTCCACCACGGCCCCCGCATCCGGCCCGCCGTCGGCACGCCGCGCCAAGCCCTCGCCTGCACCCCAGCGACGACGACCCAGACGACAACGCCCCGCGTCGACCCACTGCCGACTACGACACGCCGCGCCAGGCCCTCGCCCACGCCCCGACAACAGCGCCCGCGTCAGGCCCTCGTCCACGCCCCGACAACAGCGCCCGCGTCAGGCCGCCTTTACAACGGGAGGCCGAGTCTGACCACCGCCGGCAACGGCGCGCTGCGGCGGGCCCTGCTGCCGCCGCCCGGTGGCTTGCCGCAGCGGCGCGGCGTGCGGGCGCGGGCGCGGCGTGCGGGCGCGGCGTGCGGGCGCGGGCGCGGCGTGCGGGCGCGGGCGCGGCGTGCGGGCGCTTCGTCGGCCGGGAATGCGGCGGGCCTCGGGAGTTGCACGTCGCAGGGCGCGGCACGTCGCGGCGAGGACGGGCTCGGTGCCGGTGACGGGCCTACTTCCACACCGTACATCAATCGATCTAATCGACCTTGCGGAAGTCACGCTCCGCGCGCACGCCGATACAGCGTGAAGCGTGAAGCGGTCAGGCGGGTTTCTCCAGCCAGTCGAGGATGGCGTCGATGGGTTCCTGCCAGCGGGCGTCGAGCATCAGGTCGTGGCCCATGCCTGGGAAGAGGAGCGGGGAGCCGCCGTACCTGCGGGCGACCCACTCCAGCGCCGACGCGGAGACCACGCGGTCGTCGGGGCTGCCGGCGACGAGGACCGGCGGGGCGCCGACCGGGGGTTCGGGCTCCTGGCGGCGGATGAGCTGACGCTGCGCGCCGGCGGGGACGCGCTGGAGGCGGGCGGCGAACGACTGGGCCGCCGAGGCCGGCAGCGAGCGGCTGAACAGCTGCGTGGAGCGCAGGCTGACGTGGCCGCCGAAGAGGCCGGGGAGCGTGCCGGCGGGGTTGCGGCGCAGCAGGCCGAGCGCGGTGGCCAGGCCGCCGAAGACGGGGGCGACGAGGACGCCGGCGCGGGCCGGGTACCGGGCGAGCGCCATCGCCACGACGAGGGCGCCGGTGCCGTGACCGACGAGGATCGCCTGCTTCGGCAGGCCGGCGGCGACCTGGGTGACGTCGTGGACGTAGTCGCGCAGGCGGGCGTCGGGGTCGGGGCCGCTGCCGCCGTGGCCGCGCAGGCTCATCGCGGCGGCGGGGAAGCCCCGGCCGGCGGTGTGCTCCAGCCAGTGCTGGGCGAAGGCCCAGGCGCCGTGGCCGTACCCGGGAACGAACAGCACCGGCGGGCGGTCATCGGAAGCCGAAGCCAAAGACGAAGAGGAAGCCAAAGACGAAGACGAGGTGGGCTGCTCGGTGAGCACCTCGCGCCGCACCGGCTTCGGCGGCGACGACCACTCGTCGGAGCGCATGACGCGGGTCGTGGCGGACGGGGCACGGGTGGTCAACGGACCGCCTCCAGCTCGTGCAGGGACTTCTCCAGCTCCTGCAGGTACACGAAGTGGCTCACCTCGAACCAGTGCCGGGTCGAGTCGGTGACCTTGCCGGCGGTGAAGCGCCGGTCGCCGTCCTGGCGCAGCTTCGCCCACAGGGCCTGCGCGCGGGTCGGCGACGCGTCGAGGACGCGCAGCCACTGGGCGATGAACACCGCCTGCCAGTGCGACAGCGTGAACACCCCCGAGTCGGGCTGCAGCAGGCCGGCGACGGCGAGGGTCGGGTGGGTGCGCGACAGCATCTGCAGCGCCAGTCGCGGGCGGCCGGCCGAGTCCGTCGAGAGCAGCTCCGGGGCGAGGAAGTCGAAGCTCGGCCGGTACCCCGTGGCGAAGACCACCAGGTCGGGGTCGATCGTGCGGCCGTCGGTGAGGACGACGTCCGTGCGGTCGAAGCGCTTGACGTCGGACAGCGGCGTGATCCCGCCGTGTCCGAGGTAGTACGGCAGCTGGCTGTTGACGAGCGGGTGCATCTCGAGCAGGCCGTGGTCGGGTTTCGGCAGGCCGAAGCGGGTCAGGTCGCCGACGGTCATGTTGATCGTGCGTTGCAGCAGCCACTGGCGCAGCCGGAACGGCAGCCGCATCGCGAGGATCCGGTCGTTGACCTGGTCGGCGGGTTTGCCGAGGGCGTACTTCGGCGCGTACCAGTAGCCGCGGCGGGTCGAGTGCCAGCACTTCGCCGCCTGCTGGGCCGCCTCGACCGCGATGTCGCAGCCGGTGTTGCCGGCGCCGACGACCAGCACCTTGCGCCCGCGCAGCTGGGAGGCGTCCTTGTACTGACTGGCGTGGATGACCTTGCCGCGGAAGTCCTCGAGCCCCTCATACTCGGGCATCTTCGGCGACCAGTTGTGCCCGTTGGCGACCACGACGGCGGCGTAGCGCATGGTGCGCGGCGCCCCGCCCCGCGAGCCGCGCACGGTGACGTCCCACCGCGGCGGGCCGCCGGCCGGGTCGTCGGCGGGTTCGACCCGGGCGACCTCGGTGCCGAACCAGATGTGCTCCCGCAGCGAGAAGTGGTCGGCGTACCGCTCGAAGTAGGCGAGCAGCTGCGAGTGGTGCGGGTAGTCGGGCCAGTCGTCGGGCATCGGGAAGTCGGGGAACTGCGTGAACGGCTTCGACGAGATCAGGTGCGTGCTGGAGTACACGGGGCTGCGGTCGTGCCGCCAGTTCCACCCGCCGCCGACGCCGGTCTCGCGCTCGTAGCAGTCGACGCCGAAGCCCGCCTCGCGGAGGTTCTTGATCGCGGTGAGGCCGGTGCCGCCGGCGCCGATGACGCAGACGGTGTCGCCGCGGTCGTAGACGGGTTCGCCGTCGCGCCAGTGGGTCGCGCCGCCGGCCAGTTCGTCGAAGCTCGTCACCCGCGTCGTCTCCCCACTGCACCGCGTCCCACTGCACCGTGCGCCCCGGTCGCCGCGCACGCCTTGTCGCGGGCAGATCCTCGTCCGCTCGGCGCTGGTTTGTCCAGTCCCGCACGTCACACCCCCGAACCCGTCCCCCATGATCCGGAAGAGTTATTGCCGTCATAGCGACAAGAAGTCTTCCGGATCATGAAACGGCGCGGCGGGTTGTCGCGGCCGCAGGTCGCGGCGGAAAGGCGGGAAGGGGCGGGCTACTCGGGCAGGTCGAGCTCGACGACGACCGGGAAGTGGTCGCTGGCCTGGCGGGCGGCGGGGGTGTCGACGACCTCGTAGGACAGGACGGTGATGCGGGGGTCGACGAAGACGACGTCGAGGCGTTCGCGTGGGGCGGAGCACGGGTACGTGTAGCGGGCGTCGGCGCCGGCGCTGTCGACGAGGCCGTCGGCGAGGGTGCGCCAGGCGGCGCCGCCGGAGTTCTCGTTGAGGTCGGCGGCGAAGACGACCGGCTCGGCCAGCTCGGACAGGTGCTGTTTGAGCAGCGTGGCCTGGCCGGGGCGTTCGGTGGCGTCGGTGGACAGGTGGGAGCCGGCGACCGCGAACGCCGACCGCCCGACGCGGCAGCGGACGAACGCGGCGCCGCGCATGTGCCGGCCGGGGGTCAGCGGGTAGCGGATGTCGAAGGCGTCGATCGGGCGGACGCGCAGGTTGAGCAGGACGAGGTTGCCCAGGGACGGCAGGCCGCCGCCGCCGATGACGAGCTCGAAGTCGCGGGCGAGGGCCGCCGACTTCTGCCGCCACCGGAAGCGGCGGGGCGCCTCCTGCAGGATCGCCACGTCGGGCGCGATCTCCCGCACGACCTGCGAGAGGGCGCGGCGGTCGTCCCGCAGGCTGTGCAGGTTGTAGGAGAGGACCCTGAGTTTGCTCATACGCGCGCCAGGTCGGCGGCTCCGACCACTCCCGCGAGGTTGCCCATGAGGGCGGGGCGGACCTCGGCGACGGGGAGCCGGCCGCGCTGGGCGAGCTGCTCCTCGTAGCTGGCCCGGGCGGGCTTCATGAGCAGGTCGCCGGCGTCGATGACACCGCCGCCGACGACGATGACCTGCGGGTCGAGGATCTGCACGATGTCGGCGAGGGCGACGCCGAGCCAGCGGCCGATCTGCTCGAAGGCGCCGGTCGCGACGGTGTCGCCGAGGCGGGCGGCCTGCGTCACGAAGTGGCCCCGGATGGCGTCGACGTCGCCGCCGACCAGGGCGAGGAGCTGTTCGGCGAGCTCCGGGCGTTCGCGGGCGTCGGCCTTGGCGAAGCGGACGAGGGCGTTGCCGCTGGCGTACTGCTCGAGGCAGCCGTTGCGCCCGCAGCCGCAGGGGTGGCCGCCGGGGACCATCGTCATGTGGCCGAGCTCGGCGGCGATGCCGTTGGTGCCGCGGATGAGGCCGCCGTTGATGACGATGCCGCCGCCGATACCGGTGCCGACGGTGAAGAGGACCATCGAGCTGTCGGCGTCGTGGCCGGCGCCGAACTGGAACTCCGCCCAGGTGGCGGCGTTGCCGTCGTTCTCCACGACGACGGGCAGGCCGACCGCGGCGGTGATCTTCTCGCGCAGCGGCTCGTTGCGCCAGGCGAGGTTGGGGGCGAACTGGACGGTCGAGCGGGTCGCGTCGATCCAGCCGGCCGCGCCGATGCCGACGGCGTCGACGGGGTGCGCGGCGGCCAGCTCCTGGATCACCTCGATGATCCGGTCGGCCGTCTGCGACGAGTCCTGCGCCGGCGTGTCGCGCCGGGTCTGCGCGAGGACGTCACCCGCCGAGTCGACGACTCCGCCGAGGACCTTGGTTCCGCCGATGTCGACTCCGATGGTCAATCCCACCGCGTCTGTCTCCTCTCGCACAGGCGCTATGCCTCGGGATCAATCTTGGGCTTGACGGCCTTCTTGGCCATCGGTTTCGGCGACTTCGGTGTCTCCGCTGTGGCGTCCCGCCACACGTCTCCTGGTGCGTTTCCGGCTGATGTACCGGTGTGGCCCGCCGACCCGTCGGCATCGTCTCCACGGTCGCCGGGGCTGGACCCCGCGTCGTCACCGCCGGGGCCGGACGTGGCGCCGCGGCCGCCAGGGCCGAACCCCGCGTCGCGGCTGCCGAAGGTGCGCAGGACGCCGGCCAGGCCGACGGCCAGGTCGCCGACACCGCTGGCGAGCCGCTCGGCGAACTCCGGATCCGGGTCACGAGCGGCGGCGATCGCCTTGCAGACGGGGCAGACGCAGCACTCGGCGGAGCCGGTGGCGAAGCCGGCGGTGCTGTTCGCGGCGACCGACAGCGCGGCGAGGGCGGTCGCGACGAGGCGTTCGGCCTCCTCGCGCGGATCCCGGGTCATGCCGCCCCCTCGACCCGCCGCTTGAGCTCCTTGAGTGCCGTGTCCATGATCATCTTCTCGGCCTTGCGCTTGAACATGCCGAGCATGCCGATCGCGAGCTCCACGGCGAGGGAGTACGTGACCGTGGAGGTGCCGTCGCCGTTGGCGGTGATGTCGTAGGAGCCGTCCTGCTGCTTCTGCATCTTCGACGGCGCGACCAGGCTCCACTCTATCCGGGTCAGGTCCTCGGCATACTCGTACTGCAGCGTGTACTCGTCCGACACCGGGCCGGAGTCCAGCGCGAAGCGCACCTGACTGGCGTAGCCGTCCTCGTACTCCTCGACCACCTCGACCGACTTCACCGCGGCGACCCACTCGGGATATCGGGCGAAGTCGGCGATGACCTCGGCGATGCGCTCCGGGGGCGCGTCAATGACGATCGACTGCGTCGAAGTGTCGGCCATGCGTGGCAGGCTACCTCTGCGGTGCGCCTGGCGATCCGTCGGCAGGGTAGGTTCCCGAATACGGGTTGAAACGAAGGAGTCGGAACGTGCGCGAGTTCACCGTGCCCTCAGCGGTCACTGTCGGCGACCACGCCACGCTGACCGACCCCGTGTGGGACAACGCGGTCACCGCGCCGGACGCGGTGCAGTTCCAGCGCCAGCAAGCTGACGGGTGGCAGGATGTCACCTGCGCGCAGTTCCACGACCAGGTGCTGACGCTCGCCCGGGGGCTGCTCGCCGCCGGCGTCGAGCCCGGTGAGCGGGTCGCGCTGATGAGCAAGACGCGCTACGAGTGGACCCTCATCGACTACGCGATCTGGTCGGTCGGCGCGGTCACCGTGCCGATCTACGAGACGTCCAGCGCGGAGCAGGTCGCCTGGATCCTCGAGGACTCCGGCGCCGTCGCCTGCTTCGTCGAGACCGACACGCACCGCGACACGGTCGCCGCGATCCGCGACCGGCTGCCGGCGGTCGAGCACGTGTGGCAGATCGACGGCGCGCCCGGCACGCCCGGCGCGATCGACGTCCTCGGCGCCGACGGCGCGGCCGTGCCCCGCGAGGACGTCGAGCGGCGGCGGGCCGGCACCAGGGCCGACGACCTCGCCACGATCATCTACACCAGCGGGACCACCGGCCGGCCCAAGGGCTGCATGATCACCCACCGCAACATGCTGTCGGACATCGTCAACGCGATCCCCGAGCTGCAGTCGCTGTTCCACCAGGGCGCCCGGACGCTGCTGTTCCTGCCCCTGGCGCACTCGTTCGCCCGGCTGATCCAGATCGGCGTCGTGCAGGCCAGGGCCACGATGGGCCACACCGCCGACACGAAGAACCTGGCGGCGACCCTGCAGAGCTTCCGGCCGACGTTCGTGCTGTCGGTGCCGCGCGTGTTCGAGAAGGTGTACAACACGGCGAAGCAGCGCGCCCACGCCGATGGCAAGGGTGCCATCTTCGACCGGGCGGAGCGGGTGGCGATCGCGTTCAGCTCCGCGGAGCGGCCCGGTCCGCTGTTGCGCGCGCAGCACGCGTTGTTCGACCGTCTCGTGTACGGGAAGCTGCGGGCCGCGCTCGGCGGGCAGTGCTCGCGGGCGATCTCCGGCGGCGCGCCCCTCGGCGAGCGGCTCGCGCACTTCTACCGCGGCATCGGCGTCACCATCTTCGAGGGGTACGGGCTGACCGAGACCTCCCCTGCCACCAACGCCAACCGCGACACCGGCGCGCGCATGGGCACCGTCGGGCGCCCGCTGCCCGGCGTCACGATCCGCATCGACGACGACGGCGAGATCCTCGTCCAGGGCGACATCGTCTTCAAGGGGTACTGGAACAACCCCGCCGCGACGGCGGAGGCGATCGACGCGGACGGCTGGTTCCACACCGGCGACATCGGCGAGCTCGACGACGACGGGTACCTGCGCATCACCGGCCGCAAGAAGGAGCTCATCGTCACCGCCGGCGGCAAGAACGTCGCCCCGGCCGTCCTGGAGGACCGGGTCCGCGCGCACCCGCTCGTCAGCCAGTGCATGGTCGTCGGCGACCGGCAGCCGTTCATCGCCGCCCTCGTCACCATCGACCCCGACGCGCTGCCGGCCTGGGCCTCCGCGCACGGCAAGCCCGCCGGCGCCGACGCGGCCGCGCTCGCCGACGACCCCGAGCTGCGCGCCGAGATCCAGACCGCGATCGACGACGCCAACGCCGCCGTGTCGAAGGCCGAGGCGATCAAGGTGTTCCGGATCCTGCCGCAGGACTTCACCGAGGCGACCGGCACGCTCACTCCGTCGTTGAAGGTGAAGCGGAACGTCGTCCTGAAGGAGTACGCCGGCGAGATCGCCGCCATCTACGAGCGCTGATGCATTCACCTACGGTAGGGAGGACCATTCGTTGACCGAGCTGACGGTGCTGGGCGACCGTCCCAGAGGCGCCGTGATCGCGGTTCGTGTCCTGATGCTCGCGCTCGTCGCGGCGCTGCTGTTCATCGACGGCACGCGTGCCGAGGAGCTGCTCTGGCTCGCGCTGCTGCTGATCGCGGTCGCGATCGCCACGGTCGCGCCGCCGGCGCACCGGATCGCGCACTTCGGGCGCGCCGCCGAGGTGCTCGTCGTCGCGCTCGCCGCCTCCGGAGTGGACACCGACTTCCTCGTGTACCTGCCGGTGCCGGTCGTCGGCACGGCCCTCGCCTCGGGGATGGTCGTCGCCGGCGGGTACCTCGCGGCCGCGGTGGCGCTCCTCGTGGCCGGTGGCGCCGTCGACGGGGTGCTCGACGACCGCCGGCACCTCGCCGCCTGCCTGACCTGGGTGGTCGTCGCCGGGGTCAGCGCGTATCAGGCGGGGGTCCTGCAGCGGGCGTTCCTCGCCCGGCGCACCGACGAGACGCCGCAGCCGTACGTGGAGGCGACCCGCCTGCTCACCCAGCTGCGCAGCGTCGCCCGGCAGCTGCCCGGCGCGACCCTCGACCCCGGCGGCCTCGCCGAGCACCTCCTCGACGAGGTCCGGGCGATGGTCCCGTCGTCCCGCGGCGCCGTCCTGTCCGGCAGCGGCGGCGGCCGGCTCGTCGTGCTCGCCCAGGCCGGCGTGGAGCGCCTCGACTGGGAGACCGCGCTGGACACCGAGAGCTCCGTCGCCGACGCGTGGGCGACCCAGCAGCCGGTCGTGTCTGGCCGCTCGCAGGCCCGCTCGGTCGCGCCCAGCCGCGACATCTCCTCGATGGTCGTGCCGCTCGTCGCCGGCGTCCGCACCGTCGGGCTCATCATCCTGGAGAGTGACACCGCCGGGGCGTACCCGCCGGCGATCCTCGCCCGCGTGACCGGCCTGACCGGTGCGGCCGCGCTGCGCCTCGAGGCGGCGCTGCTCTTCGACGAGGTCCGGTCCCTCGCCACCACCGAGGAGCGGCAGCGGCTCGCCCGCGAGATCCACGACGGTGTCGCCCAGGAGCTCGTCATGGTCGGCTACGGCATCGACAACGCGGTCGCCGCGCTGCCCGACGCCGCCGCCGCCGAGGAGGAGCTGCGCATCCTGCGCGCCGAGGTCACCCGCGTCATCACCGAGCTGCGGCTGTCGCTGTTCGAGCTGCGCAGCGAGGTCGACCGGTACGGCGGCCTCACCGCGGCGATCGCCGACTACGCCCGCACCGTCGGCGCCTCCGCCGGGCTCCGCGTGCACCTCTCGCTCGACGAAACCACCGCCCGGCTGCCCGCCGCGGTCGAGGCGGAACTGCTGCGCATTGCCCAGGAAGCCATCACGAACGCGCGGAAACACGCCGGGGCGGAGAATCTTTGGGTAACGTGCGCGGTCGATCCACCGTTCGCACAGGTAGAAATCTCCGACGATGGAAGCGGCATCGGTGAGAACCGCCCAGACGGACGCTATGGTCTTGCGATCATGGCCGAGAGAGCGGAACGTATCCGAGGCCGGTTGGAGATCACACCGCGCGTGCCGAATGGGACAACAGTGGCGGTTGTGCTCGGAACCGCACCGCGTGCGCGGTAGCGTGAAGGCACCAGAGGGAGAGAGCACCGGGAATGTCGACTACCGCGACGCCGACGACACGTACCAAAGTTCTGCTCGTCGACGACCACGATCTCATCCGCCGAGGACTGCGGCACGCCTTCGAGCGTGACCGGCAGTTCGAGGTGGTGGGCGAGGCCGCGACGGCCGCCGAGGCGATCCGCCAGGCCGGCGCCCTGCAGCCCGACGTGGTCATCATGGACCTGCGCCTCCCCGACGGCAGCGGCCTGGAGGCGACCCGCGCCCTGCGCAAGACCAGCAACACCATGGGCATCGTGGTCCTGACCATGTACGCCGGCGACGACCAGCTCTTCGGCGCGCTCGAGGCCGGCGCCTCCGCGTTCGTGCCGAAGACCGCCCCCGCCGACGAGGTGGTCGCCGCGGCCCGTCACGCCGCGTCGGCGCCTTCCGCGTTCACCGCCGCCGACCTCGCCGAGGCGATGAAGCGGCGCCTGGCCCCCAGCGGCCCGCAGCTGTCCCCCCGCGAGGGCCAGGTGCTGCGCCTGCTCGCCGACGGCATGAGCGTCGCCGGCATCGCCAAGCAATTGTTCGTCTCCGAGTCCACCGCGAAGACGCACATATCGAAGCTGTACGAGAAGCTCGGCGCCGCCAACCGCGCCCAGGCCCTCATGACCGCCCTACGGCTCGGCCTCCTCGAAGCCCCCGACGCCCCGAAGTTCTGACCCACTTCCCCGGATTTCGACTTTTCGATAGGCGCTGGCCGATCTGCCCCCAACCCCCAGAACGGCCAGCCTGTCGTTTCTCAACCCCGATGGCCCCACTTCGCCATTGACCACCATCACGCACCTTCGGCCCACCCCGCGCTCGCTTTTCCGAGCTGACGCCCACGCGGCCATCACCACCACCCCACCGCACCACGGCGTTCACCGTCGTTCACGGACCACCACCGCCGGCTCCGCAGACAACCGCCACGGGCCGGACACCACAATCCAGCACCCCGGCCGGCTCTACGGCGTTGACTTCAATGACCGACCGCCGCCCTCTTGAGCGACCTCCGCACTCGACCGCCGCGGCCGGACACCACAGCCCAGCACCTCGCCAGACCCCGTCGCGGCGCTCACCTTTGCATCGCCGACGCCACGCCTGAGCACACTCCGCGGACGACCGCCACGGGCCGGACACCACGGCCCAGCACCCCGCCCATCGCCCAGGCCCGGTCCCCCGAAACGGCGACACCAGGTCGAACACCACAGGCCCAGCACCTCACCAGACCACGTCACGGCGCTCACCGTCGCATCGCCGACCCCACGCCCGAGCACACTCCGCGGACGACCGCCACGGGCCGGACACCACGGCCCAGCACCCCGCCCATCGCCCAGGCCCGGTCCCCCGAAACGGCGACACCAGGTCGGACACCACAGCCCAGCGCCCGCAGGACCTACAACCTTCGGGCCGCGCACCATCCGGACGCACGACGGCGTTCGACTTCGGCCGCGAACCGCCATCGAGCCCCGGTTCGACGCGCAGCCACCCACTGCGCCTGCAACCGCACCGCCGTCGCGACCACGCCACCAGCACCGGGCCGCCCTCATGCCCGCGGAACCCGAGCGATCCGTCCAGACCGCGGCGTCTTGCCTCCGCCCGACCAACTCGTCGCGCCTGCCGACCCAACGGCACGGCAGCAGCACACCCAGCCGACATCACGCCTGCTCAATGCCCCCGCAGCGCACCGCGCCCCGCTCAGTTGCCCCACGACGCACCGCGGCCGCTCGGCCGGCCTGTCACCGACGCCCGCTTGGCCGTCTCGCGGTGCATCTCATCCGACCAGGTGCACGGCCGTTGCCAGATCGTGCGGCGGCATGACGGCACCGCCGGGCGCACGCCGGACCGCACCGCACCCGGGCCTCGCCTTGGCCCCGCCGGCATCCCGTCTACCCGCCGTCGCCCTGGCAGGAGCTGTCGTGTGCCTCGTTCATCACCGTCCTTCCCCCGGTTGTCGCCGGCGGTGGTCATCGCCGTCGGCTGTGGAGCGGGTCAGGGTAAGTCGGGCGCGGGTGTGGTGAGCATGGTGCGGAGCCGGTCCGCCTGGGTCTCCCAGCGCCAGTCCGACTCGACCCAGGCGCGGCCCGCGGCGCCCATCTTCGCGGCGAGGGCCGGGTCGCGCAGCAGGGTCGTGACGCGGTCGGCGACGGCGGCGACGTCGCGGCCGGGGACGACGAAGCCGGTCTCGCCCTCGCGGACGGCGTCGGGCGCGCCGCCGGAGTCACCCGCGACGACCGGCAGGCCGGTGGCGGAGGCTTCGAGGTACACGATGCCGAGCCCTTCGACGTCGAGGCCACGGCGCCGGGTCCGGCACGGCATGGCGAACACGTCACCGGCGGCGTAGTACGCCGGCAGCTCCGCCCACGACACGGACCCGGTGAACACGACGTCCCGCTCGACCCCCGCCTCACGCGCGAGCCGCTCCAGCGCAGGCCGGTACGGCCCACCGCTGACCACCAGCAGCGCAGCATCGGGAACGGCGCGGCGGATGAGCGGCAGCGCCCGGATCAGCACGTCCTGCCCTTTGCGCGGCACGAGCCGGGACACGCACACGACCACCGGCCGGTCGGCGAGGCCGTGACGGGCGCGGATCAGCTGCCGGTCGACCTGTGGCGAGTACGCGTCGACGTCGACACCCGGCGCCAGCCGCTGCAACGACGTGAGCCCGTCCAGCGCCTTGGCGAGCCGGGTGCGGGTGTACTCGCCGAGGTACGTGACGACGTCCGCGCCCCGCCCGATGCGCCGCAGCAGGCTCCGCGCGCCGGGCAGCGCCGCCCAGCCGACCTCGTGCCCGTGGGTGAGCGCGACGACCCGCTCCACCCCGGCCCGCCGCCGCAGCCCGCCGGCCAGCAGCCCGAGCGGCGCCGCCGCCCCGAACCACACGCTGTCGCACCCGTGCGCCCGCGCCAGCTCAGCGGCCCGCCGCGCGACCCCGGCCGTCGGCAGCAGCATGCCGGTCCGCTCCCGCACCACCTCGAACGGCTGCTCCGCGTCGAACTTCTCCGCCCCCCGGAACGTCGAGCAGTACACGACGACCGACCCCGCGGGCTGACGCACGGCAAGGTTGTGCACGAACTGCTGGATCCCACCCGGCCGCGGCGGAAAGTCATTCGTCACGAGCAGCGTGGTCATCGCGCCCCCACCCTTCCAGCAACCACCCGGCCGCACCACACCCCCGTGCGACCACACGTCATGCGCGACGACCAGGTCCTCCGGGCCCCGCCGCCGACCCCGCCGGCACGCCGCGGTGCACGGCGGTGACGGGCAGAGCGCGCATCGCAGCTCCGCCCCTCCGCCAACCACCCGGGAACGGCCGGGACACTCCCCCACGCCACCGAGCCCGACGGCAACTCCACCGAGCCCGACGGCAACTCCACCGAGCCCGACGGCAACTCCACCGGACCCGACGGCTTCACCGAGCCCGACGGCTTCACCAGGCCCGACGGCAACTCCACCGGACCCGACGGCTTCACCGAGCCCGACGGCTTCACCAGGCCCGACGGCTTCACCAGGGCCGACGGCCGAACCCTGCCGCAGCGCAGCAGGTCGCGGCCGGTCAGCACCTTGGTCATCGCCGCCCCACTCCTTCGCCGGCCACCCGGCCGTTGCCGGGCGCACGGAGTCACCTCTGGCATCACCAGGCTGTGCCGCCGAACTCCGCCACGGCCCACCGGAACGTCCTGGGTCACGAGCAGCATGGTCGCTCCGACGCTCCGCACCCCGCCGCACCGGACCGCCGACCGCTGCCACGACCCGGCAGGTCGTCACGACCGGCGAGCGAGACGGTCATCGCACGCCGCACGCCCCGACCGCCCACAGCACAGCGCCCCGGCCGAAGCCGCGCACGACACTCCACCCCGCCGAACCGCCGGACCCCCGACACAACGTCACGGCCGGCAAGCAGGCTGGTCGTCACACGCCCCGTGCCGCGGCCTGGACGGAATTCCGCACGACACCCCGCCATCGTGAAGCGCAGAGCCCCGCCGGCACCCGGCAGAACGTCACACGTGGAGCGCTGGCTGGTCATCGCTTCCCTCATGCCCGGACGCGCAGCGCGGCCATGCACCGCACCACGACCTGGACAGGACTGCTCACGACACCCCACCGCGGCGAAGGGCCGGACACCACCGGCGAAGGGCCGGACACCACCGGCGACCGGCAGGACGTCGTGGGCGACGAGCGGAACGACCATCGGACGCCTCAAACCCAGACGCGCAGCTCGGCCAAGCGAGCCACCACGACCCAGACGGAAATGCGCCCGGCGCCCCACCGCGGCGAAGGGCCGAACACCGCCAGCGGCCGGCAGGACTTCGAGGGTGGTGAGCGGAGTGGTCATCGCTCGCCTCGGGCCCAGGCGCGGGCCTCGGCCATGCGCTCCACGGCGGTCGGGTGGGAGCCGAACAGGAACTGCTCGACGGGGTTGGGGTCGGGGTCGCCGAGGTTGACCAGGGAGAGCCGGCCCTGCATGGCCTCGAAGCCGGCCGGGTCGGCGGTGAGCTGCAGGGCGTGCCGGTCGGCGCGGGCCTCGACGCGGCGCGACACGAACGCCTGGGCCGGGCCGGCGAGCAGGCCCGCCACGGTCGCGACGGCGATCAGCAGGGCGACCGCGCGCGGCTCGCCGATCGAGTCCACGCCCGCGCGGCGCAGCAGGGCGCCCCACGAGCCCAGCAGGTACAGCGCGCAGACGGCGGCGGCCGCGCCGAACGCGCCGAGCAGCGTGCCGGTGAGCACGTCGCCGTCCTTGGCGTGGCCGAGCTCGTGCGCGACGACCGACTCGACCTCCTCCGGCGGCGCCTTCTCCAGCAGGGTGTCGTAGACGACGATGCGGCGGGTCGGGCCGAGACCGGACACATACGCGTTGACGGCCCGGGTGCGGCGGGACGCGTCGGCGATCAGCACGTCGCGGACGGGGACGCCGTCGCGCTCGGCGAGCGCCATGAGCCGGGTCCGCTGCTCCCCCTCGGGCATGGGGGTGAACTTGTTGAAGACCGGCTCGACCAGCACCGGGAAGATGAACGACAGCAGCACCGTGAGCAGGGCGGCGCCGACCGCTCCCCACGCCCACCACCAGCGGGGCACGAAGTGCGTGATGGTGAAGAAGCCGACGAGCACGACCGCGCCGATCACCGCACCGACGGCATAGCCCTTGAGCATGTCGACCGTCCAGGCGGACCAGTCCTGCGTGGACAGCCCATAGCGCCTGAGGATGGACTGGCGCCAGGCGGCGAGGGGCAGCGCCGCCACCTCACCGACGAAGACGACGGCGAGCCCGCCGAGCAGCGCCCGGGCGAGCCAGTGGCCATTGAACGGCCGGGACACCTGCTCGACGATCCACGCGCCGGCCGGGGTCAGGCCGAGCAGGAGCGCGACGAGCAGGCCGAGGCCGATGGACAGATACATCCCGGGGCGCAGCGCCGCGTGGAACGCCTGCCCCTTGGCGACGGTGTCGGCGGGCAGCGTGTCGAGCGCGGCGAGCTGGTCGGCTCGCGGCGCGGGCGGCGCCGACCAGGGCACCCGCAGCGCCGCGACCACCACGACCGCGACGATCAGCGCCGCGAGGGTGATCGCCGCCCAAGCCCGAGGGGTCACGCCGCACCTCCTGGTCGGAAACTCCGCAAGCTTATGCGGCGCGGTGCCGTCTCGACCGGCGCGGTGCGGCCGGCTCGACGTGGGTGGGGTCGAGCACGGTGACCTCGAACCCGGCCCGCTCGAACACCTCGATGGCGCGGACCTCGGCCTCGCCGAGCTGGTGCAGGGCGGGTGGCGTGTCGAGCAGCAGGGTCACCACGCAACCCCCGCAGGCGGTGCCGCGCACTGAACAGGTCTCGCAGTCGACGAGCATCGCTCCTCCTCCGTTGACCGTCTGTAGCTCCACGGTAAGCGGGGGGTATGACAAAAATGCGTTTCCGCAGGTCAGGAGCGGGATAGCCGGCGGAGGAGGGTGTCGTTCCCCAGTGGGTACGCACCGTGACGGCGTACACCGTCGATGACCTCCTTGTCGGAGGAGATCACCACGACCGGACGGCCGGCCGGCTCGGCCCTGACCAGGCGCCGGATCAGCTCGTCGGCGGTCTCGCCCTTCTTGGAGAACAGCACCCGCACGCCGCGCGGCGCCGGCGGCAGCCCGACGACCCGCTCGGCGCCGTCGAAGACGACGGTGACCTCCGCCCTGGTCTGGGCGACGAGACCACCGACCCCGGCGACCAGGCGGTTGCGCTGCTGTTCGAGGGAGAGCTCCCCATAGCCCTTCTTCGTGACGTTGTACCCGTCGACGATCATGTGCGCCTTCGGCAGGCTCAGCAGCTGGTCGAGGCGGGCAGGGTCGTCGGCGTCGAGCGCCCGGGCCGCTCCGGCGCCGGGCGCGTTGTCCGGGCGGTCGGCGTCGTGCTCGGCGACGAAGTCGGCCGGCAGCCGGTCGGTGGGGTCGAGGGCCAGCTCGCGGCGCAGCCCCACGGCGGCCTGCCCGATCGTCTCCAGCAGCAGCCAGAGGCGGGCGTCGTCGACGGCGCGGGCGTCCTTGGCGCTCTGCCGCTGGGCGCCGGCCACGGTCTCCGCCTCGGCGAGCTTGGCGCGCACGCGGCGCAGCTCGGCGTCGTGGTCGGCGGTCGCCCGGGCGGCGCGGCCCTTCTCGCTGGCGAGCATGTCGGTCGCCTTGCGCTCCTTGGCCTGGCTCTCCCGCAGCGCCTTGCCCAGCGAGCGCACCTCCTCGCGCAGGCCGGCGGTCTCGTCGCGGAGACGGGCCAGCTCGTCGCGGAGCTTGTCGGCCTCGACCCGGGCGACGGCGCGGTCGTGCTCGGCGCGGGCGAGGCGCTGCTCGACGTCGCGGATGCGCTCGGACGCGGCGGCGTCCTCGGCCTCGGTGCGGACCGTGTCGGTGGCCCGCTCGACCAGGTCACGCCAGCCGTCGGGGCGGGCGAGGTAGGCCAGCGCGGCGACCTCGACGGGGTCGGCGGCCGGCGGCGCGACCCCTTCCAGGATCGAGGCGCCCAGGTCACCGGCGTCGTTGACGACCCTGGTCGCGAGGCGCTGGCGCAGCAGCGGGTCGCCGGACAGCTGCATCGCGATGACGGGTCCGCCGAGGCGGGCGCGCCGGTTGGGGGCGAACTTCGCGACCCGCCGCAGCGGCATCGGCAGCTCGTCGAGGGGCAGGCCGGTCATGGCGCCGGCCGCGAGGGAGATGACCCGCTGGCGGATGATCTCGGGCAGCGCGGGCTCGGCACCGCCGTCGGAGTCCGGCAGGTCGACGTCCTCCGGCGCAGACGTCACCGCGGCCTCGTCGTCGAGGTCGTCGGGAGCATCGTGCGCGGGCATCACTCCAGTGTCGCATTGTCGACCAGATTCGCCCCGGATGGTCTCCAGGACCGGCGGCTTCCCTCGAAAGGCTAAAAGCTGACATATCCTTATTTCACCCGATTGGGTACGCCAGCGAGGAGGCACGGACATGCAGCCGCCGGTACCCGACAACGAAGCGGAACGGATCTCGACCCTGCGGGGACTGGCGGTCCTCGACACCCCGCCGGAGACGGACTTCGACGACATCGTCAGGATCGCGTCGGAGGTCTGCGGCGCCCCGATCTCCCTGGTCACCCTGGTCGACACCCAGCGACAGTGGTTCAAGGCGAAGACCGGCCTCGACGGCATCACCGAGACGCCCCGCGAGGTGGCGTTCTGCGCCCACGCGATCATGGGCCGCGACCTGATGGTCGTCCCGGACGCCACCGCGGACGCGCGGTTCGCCGACAACCCGTTCGTCAGAGCCGCGGACGGCATCCGCTTCTACGCCGGCGCCCCCCTGCTGACCAGCGAAGGCGCGGCGCTGGGCACCCTGTGCGTGGTCGACCACGCGCCGCACCGGCTGAACCTGGACCAGATGCGGGCGTTGCGGGCGCTCGCCAGGCAGGTCACGGAGCTGCTCGAGCTGCGACGCCTGGTCGACGCCGCCGCGCTCGACGGCCCGCCCGAGTCCAGGTCGGTCGACCTCACCTACCTGACCGAGGCCCGCATCCGCGAGTTGCGCCCCATCGCGGACGCCAGAAACATGGCCATCACCCTCGGAGTGACCGATGCGGCGTCGGTACAGGCGGATCCCGGCCGACTGTCGCGCGCGCTGGACTATGTGGTGTTCTCGGCGTTGAAGGTCGCGCCGCCCGGCGGACGGGTCGCGGTGCGGGTGCTGGGCACCCCGGTCCCGACGGTGGAGATCAGCCACGCGGGCGGTTCGATCGCCCCGGAGTGGCAGGCCGACCTCGACGGCACGCGAGAGGCCGACGAGCTGGTCCCGCGGGCCGTGGCGGAGATCCTGCGGTCCCACGGAGCGACCGTGGCCAGGACTAACGCGGCCCTCGGCTCGCCGGACGTCCGGTTCGAGCTGCGCTTCCCGCCGCACTGAGCGATTTTTTGTCACACCCTGGTCGTAGTGTGCGCGCGTGGCCGACTACCACCAGGAAACGCTCGATGCCCTGTTCGACGACCCGCGTGCGGCGACGCTGTTCGCGTCGACGTTCGTGGTCGTCGACCTGGAGACGACCGGCGGCGCACCCGACGGCGGCGGCATCACCGAGATCGGCGCGGTCAAGGTCCGCGGCGGGGAGGTCCTGGGCGAGTTCGCCACGCTGGTCAATCCCGAGGAGCGGCTGCCGGCGTTCATCACCGTCCTGACCGGCATCACCGAGGCGATGCTGGTCGAGGCGCCGAAGATCGACACGGTGCTGCCGGCGTTCTTGGAGTTCGCCGCGGGCGCCGTGATGGTGGCGCACAACGCCCCCTATGACACCGGGTTCCTCAAGGCGGCGTGCGCCAAGCACGGCTACGCGTGGCCGAAGCCGATCGTGCTGGACACCGCCGCGATCGCCCGGCGGGCCCTGGTCGCCGACGAGGTGCCCAACAACAAGCTGTCCACCCTCGCCCGGCACTTCCACGCGAGCACCCAGCCGGTCCACCGCGCCCTCGACGACGCCCGCGCCACCGTCGACGTCCTGCACGGGCTGATCGCCAGGCTGGGCAGCCACAAGGTGCACACCATCGGCGACACGATCGAGTTCGTGAAGGCGGTCAGCCCGTCCCAGCGGCGCAAGCGCCACCTCGCCGAGGGCCTGCCCGACGCGCCGGGGGTCTATGTGTTCCGCGGGCACAAGGACCGCCCGCTCTACATCGGCACCAGCTCGTCGATCGCGACCCGGGTCCGCAGCTACTTCACCGCCGCCGAGAAGCGCGCCCGCATCGACGAGATGATCAACGCGGCGCAGCGGGTCGAGGCGATCGTCTGCGCCCACTCCCTGGAGGCCGAGGTCAGAGAGCTGCGGCTGATCGCCGCGCACAAGCCGCCGTACAACCGCCGCTCCAAATTCCCCGAGCGGGTGATGTGGCTCAAGCTCACCGCCGAGGCCTATCCCCGGCTGTCGATCGTGCGCGACGTGCAGCCCGACGGCGCGGCATACCTGGGGCCGTTCGCGTCCCGCCGCGGCGCCGAGCTCGCCGCCGCCGGCATCTATGACGCGCTGCCGCTGCGCCAATGCACCCACAAGCTGTCGCTGCGCACGAAGACGCCCGCGTGCGCGCTCGCCGAGCTCGGCCGCTGCCCGGCGCCGTGCGAGCACCGCATCTCCCCCGGCGACTACGAGACCGCGGCCGCCGAGCCGTTCCGCACCGCCACGACCGGCGACCCGGGCCCCGTCGTCCGCGGGCTCATGGCCCGCATCGAGGCGCTCGCCACCGCCGAGCGCTTCGAGGACGCGGCCACGATCCGCACCCGGCTGATCACGTTCCTGCGCGCCGCGATCCGCATGCAGCGGCTCGCCTCGCTGACCAGCCTGCCCGAGCTGATCGCCGCCCGGCCCTCCGCCAAGGGCGGCTGGGAGCTCGCCGTGGTGCGACACGGCCGACTCGCCGCGGCCGGCGTGTCACCCCCGCGGGTGCATCCACAGCCGACGCTGGATGTGGTTCTCGCCACAGCCGAGACGGTCCAGCCGGGTCACGGGCCGACGCCACGCGCGTCGCCGGAGGAGACCGAGCGGATCCTCGCCTGGCTCGAGCGGCAGGAGACACGCCTGGTCAAGGCCGATATGGGTTGGTCATCTCCGGCCACGGGGGCCGGTCGGTGGCGCCCCTTCCTCGCCCGCGCGGAGGCCGCCGCGACGGTCCGGATCGACCTGGAAGGCTAAGCACATCGGACGATCGCACATACTCAAATGACCGATCGGATGCCACGAGGGAAACTAGGCTGGAACCTACCCAAACCCAGGCCCGCCCGGCCCGTCGGTGAGGAGGTGCCGCATGGAGCCCGGTCTGCATCAGTCCGGTGCGCCCCTGGATGCTGGCCCCTCCACGGTCACCGGCGCCGGCGGAGCCAACTCCGGGTCCTCGTCCGCGCACAGCGAGTTCATGTTGGACCCACTGACGCCCGGGGGCAAGCCCAACGAGCCGACGGGTTTTGCGCACCCGCTGGCGACGGGGTTCACGACCGGCGGGACATCGCCGCCGACACCCGGCGCCGCGGAAGCCCAGCAGCTCCTGGACGCGGTGGGCGAGGTGCTGCTCGGCCCGCGTGGGCTGCCGACCGCGTCGATCAACGTGCCCGAGGCCCCGCAGCGGCGCCGCCCTGCCCACCCGGCCGGCCGCCACCCGGAGCGCAACACCAGGGACAGGGTGCGGCAGGATCGGCAGCGGGTGGAGCGGACGTATGTCGACAGGACCCCCGCCGACCCCCGGGACTCGCCCTCCCCGGCCAGGTCCCCCCAGGACACCGCGCCGCAGGACAAGCACCCAGAGGCCACGGCGCCGCAAGGCACTGCCTCACAGGACAAGGCGCCACAGGACCGGACGCCGCGAGACAGCACGCCACAGGACAGCACGTCGCACGACCGGGCCCCCCACGACAGGCCCCCGCACGACACCGCCTCGCAGAACGCCGCTCAGCAGGGCAGCGCCTCGCAGGACCGGGCCGCTCAGCACGGGCAACCACACGGCACCGCCTCGCAGGGCAGCGCTTCAAAGGGCAGCGCCTCGCACGACGGGCACCCGCACGACAAGGCACCGCAGGGCAGCACGTCACAGGACAACGCCTCGCAGGATCGGGTCTCGCACGACGGGCACCCACAGGACAGCGCTCCTCAGGACGCCTCGCAGGACCGGGCCCTTCAGCACGGGCAACCACACGGCACCGCTTCACAGGGCAGCGCTTCAAAGGGCAGCGCCTCGCACGACGGGCACTCGCACGACAAGGCACCGCAGGGCAGCACGTCACAGGACAGCGCCTCGCAGGATCGGGTTTCGCACGACGGGCAGCCGCAGGGCAGCGCCTCGCAGAACACCGCTCCGCAGGGCAGCGCCTCGCAGGACCGGGCCGCTCAGCACGGGCAACCACACGGCACCGCCTCGCAGGGCAGCGCTTCAAAGGGCAGCGCCTCGCACGACGGGCACCCGCACGACAAGGCACCGCAGGGCAGCGCGTCGCAGGACAGCGCCTCGCAGGATCGGGTCTCGCACGACGGGCAGCCGCAAGGCAGCGCCTCGCAGGATGGGCATCCGCGCGACAAGGCAGCGCAGGGCAGCGCCTCCCAGGACCGGGAAGCCCAGAGCAAGGGTCCGCAGGACGAGGCGGGACGCGGCCGGGTGGCGCCAGGTGAAGGCGGCCAGGACGCGAGCCACCGGGACGGTGCGACGCAAGGGCAGGAGCCGGAGGCCGGGCAGGCCCAGGATTCGGTGGCCCAGGACGTCGGCGCCCAGGACGGTGCGGGGCGGAGCTGGGGGTCGCGGGGCGAGGGGTCTCGGGACGCGGCCTGGCAGCGTGGCGCGCGGGTAGGCCGGGACGTGGGGACTGTGGAGAGTCAGGCTGCGGTGGTGGCGCCCCCGGGCGAGGCCGTGAGCGAAGCGGCGCCCGGGCAGCGGGTGCCGGTGGATGGGACGAGCTGGCAAGGAGCGGCCGGGGGGCAGGGCGCCACGGACGCGGGGCAGGACGGAGCGGGTGGCTCCGGGCACGACGGTGGCGTTGGCGTATGGGGCGAGCAGCAGACACCCGGGCAGAGCACGGCAGGCGAATCCAGGCTCGACAACCCTGGCGAACAGCAGACACCTGCGCAATGGACCGGGCAAGAAGCGGCGGGCGGATCCGGGCGCGACAACCCTGGCGTACGGGACGAGCAGCAGACACCCACACAGTGGGCGGGGCAGGGACAGCGGCCGCAGCGGGCGGCGCAGGATCAGAGTGACGGGCGCAGGGACTGGCCGGCCAACGAGCGGCCGCCCGCGCCGCGGGGTAATCCCGGGAGTGCCGCCGGTGGGCGGGCGCGCAACGAACGGTCCGCCGGTGAGCGGGCGGGGTCGGACACGGCAGCGGGCGCCGGGAGTGAGCGGGACGTCGCGGGCAGGAGCACCGGCGCGGAAGCGAACGGTGCCGCCGGGCAGACGGACGCGGCCGCCGGTACACGCGACGACACGACCGCCGGGAAGGCCAAGGACAAGGCGGGCCGGAAGGGTGGCAGGGACGCGGCGGTGAAGCGGGCGGTGCCCGTGGACGACCGGTTCGCGGCGCCGCGGGCCAGGCTCACCGCGCCGCCCACCGAGGACTCGCCGGCGGTGCCGCCGCCGCCGTCGTATTCGGCGCTGGTCGGTGGGGCGGTGCCCGGGGACCCGACGTCGACGTACTCGGCGATCATCGGGTCGCGGCTGCGGGCGATGCTGCCGTGGCAGTCGGCCGAGGACCCCATGTCCAACGTGCTGCGGTCGCACCGGACGATCCACCCGACGGGCGACGTGGCGTTGCTGCGGCGGGCGTACGCGACGGCCGAGCAGATGCACCGCGGGCAGATGCGCAAGAGCGGCGAGCCGTTCATCTCGCACCCGCTCGAGGTGACGGAGATCCTCGCCGACCTGGGGATGGACACGACGACGCTGGTGGCGTCGCTGCTGCACGACACGGTCGAGGACACGGACTACACGCTGGGCGCGCTGGAGCGGGACTTCGGCGGCGAGGTGGCGCTGCTCGTCGACGGCGTGACGAAGTTCGACAAGATGTTCTACGGCGCGGACGCCGAGGCCGAGACGATCCGCAAGATGATCGTCGCCGCCGGGCGGGACGTGCGGGTGCTCGTCATCAAGCTGGCGGACCGGCTGCATAACATGCGCACGCTGGACGCGCGGTCGATCAAGTCGCAGGTGCGGATCGCGACCGCGACGCGGGAGGTGCTGATCCCGCTGTGCGAGCGGCTCGGCATCCAGGCGCTGAAGCGGGAGCTCGAGGACTGGGTGCTGCGGGCGGTCAGCCCCGGCGGGTACGCGCTGATCGACGAGTACGTGCGGCAGCGCAAGGGCTGGGACGGCTACCTCGAACGGGTCATCGCGGCCGTCAACACGGACCTGCGGAAGTTCGGCATCGACGCGCAGGTGTCGCCGCGGCCGAGGCACCTGTACTCGATCTGGAAGGACACCGTCGACGGCAACTACGAGGACCCGCACGACATGCCGCGGGTCGTCATCATCGTCGACGGGCCCGAGACGGACTGCTACGCCGCGCTCGGCGCGGTGCACGGCAAGTGGCGGCCGGTGCCGGGGCGGTTCAAGGACTTCATCGCCACGCCGAAGGGCAACAACTACAAGTCGCTGCACACGACGGTGCTAGGCCCGGAGGGGCAGTCCCTGGAGGTGCTGATCCGCACCGAGGAGATGCACCAGGCCGCCGAGTACGGCATCGTCGCCAACTTCCGGTATCCGCACGTGGCGGCCCGCTTCGGCCCCGCGTCGAAGGCGGAGCAGCTGAACTGGCTGCGGCGGCTGCTGGACTGGGAGGCGGCGGCGTCGGACCCGTCGCAGTTCATCGCGTCGCTGCGGTGCGACCTGGCCGAGGACCAGATCCTGGTGCTCGCCGAGGGCGGCGGCCGGCCGGTGCTGCTGCCGCAGGACGCCACGCCGGTCGACCTCGCGTACATCCTCGGCGCGGACGTCGGCAACCGATGTATCGGCGCGAAGGTCAACGGCCGGCTGATCGCGGTGTCGTCGCCGCTCGCCGACGGTGACACGGTCGAGATCATCACGCGGACCGGGCAGCGCGACGAGTTCGACTTCGACGCCGACGCCCCCGCGCGCGGGCCGTCGCCGGAGTGGCTGGAGTTCGTGAAGACGCCCCACGCCCGGCTGCACATCAGCCGGTGGTTCGAGGCGCACGAGGCGCCCGCGATCACCGTCGCCAACAAGGTGCGGCTCGGCCGGCTCGCGATCGGTCTGGCGCTGCGCCGGCAGGGCCGCGGCCTGGCCAGCGACCTGCCGCTGGTGCGGCTGTCGGCCCGGCTCGGGTACCCGGACCTGGAGACGCTGCTCGTCGCCGTCGCCGACCACAGCCGCACCGCGGACGAGGTGGTCGAGGAGTTGATCGCCCTGGTCGACCACTCGCCCCGGTAGGCCGCTAGCCTTTCGGAGATGGCGGTAAAACAACAACTGCGCATGGTGGCGTACCGGACGTTCTACCGTCTCCCGTCCCGCTGGAAACGCAGGATCGTGCGGACGTTCCAGCCGACGTACACGGTCGGCGCCGTCATCCTGGTGCGCGACCCCGAGGCGAGCCGGATCCTGCTGCTGCGGCAGCCGCCGGGCGCGGGCTGGTCGCTGCCGGCGGGGCTGATGGACCGCGGTGAGCGGCCCGTGCAGACCGCCGCGCGCGAGCTCGCCGAGGAGACCGGGATCAAGCTGCCCCTGGAGCGCTTCCGGCCGGCGAACCCGAACGCCCTCGTGCACACCCGCGGGCAGTGGATCGACATGGTGTTCGAGGTGGAGGTCGAGCCGTCCGCCGAGCTGGTCGTCGACGCCGCGGAGGTCATCGAGGCCGCCTGGCACCGGCTCGACACGCTGCCGCCGCTGACCGTGTCGACGTCGCAGCTGCTCGCGCACTACGGGATCGGGCCGTACAAGGACTACCCCGAGGTGCTGACGAAGTGACCGGCATCTGTGCGGTGATCCTCGCCGCGGGTGAGGGCCGCCGGCTGCGGCCGCTGACCGAGCACCTGCCGAAGGCCCTGTGTCCCGTCGGCAACGTGGCGCTGCTCGACCGGGCCATGGCCAGGGTCGCCGCGCTCGGGATCGTCGGCCCCGCCGACCTGGCGGTCAACGCCTGCTATCTCGGGGACCAGGTCGTCGCGCACGTCGGCGACCGGGCGCACCTCTCCGTCGAGCCTGGTGATCCGTTCGGTACCGCGGGCGGCGTCGCGCTGCTGAAGGACTGGATCGGCGGCCGCGGCGTCCTGGTGGGCAACGCCGACGCGTACCTGGCGCCGGGCGGCGCGGGTGGTCCGGACGGCCCGGCCGCCGACATCGCGGAGCTGCTCGAAGGCTGGGACGGTTCGACGGTACGGATGCTCGGCGTGCCCGGACCGCCGAAGGAGTTCGGCAGGCACCGGTTCGCCGGGTTCTCGCTGCTGCCGTGGGACCTGGTGGAGCGGCTGGAGGCGGTGCCGTCGGACCTGGTGAGGACCACGTGGCGGCCCGCGGAGCGGGAAGGGCGGCTGGAGGTCGTCGAGTACCGCGGGACGTACCTGGACACGGGCACGCCCCGGGACTACGTGACGGCGAATCTGCACGCCGTGCACCATGAAACCCTGATCGGTGAGGGCGCCGTGGTGACCGGGAGCGTGGAGCAGGCGGTGATCGGCGCGGGGGCCGTCGTCGCCGGTCAGGTGGTCCGCGGGGTGGTGTGGCCGGGCGGGGAGGTCCGCGCGGGCGAAACGCTGCGCGACGCGGTCCGGGTCGGCCGGGAGCTCACCGTCGCGGCGGATTAGCATGACGATGTCCACATGCTGGAAGGAGCACCGCAGGTGATCACCGCGATCGTCCTCATCGACTGCGCGACCGACTCGATCCCCGAGGTGGCCGAGAACATCGCCAACCTTCCCGGGGTCAGCGAGGTGTACTCGGTCGCCGGCAACGTCGACCTGATCGCGATGGTCCGGGTGCGGCAGTACGAGGAGATCGCCGAGGTCATCGCCGGCGGCATCTCGAAGGTGGCGGGCGTGATCGACACCGACACGCACATCGCGTTCCGCGCGTATTCGCAGCACGACCTGGAAGAGGCGTTCTCGATCGGCCTGCCCGACACGGACTAATTTCCAGCAAATTTGCCGCCCCTTGCAGCAAGCCGTTCGCCGCAGCTGTCGGCAAGCCGCAAGAAACCGGGAAAACCGCTGGTAAGGGCCCCGACAGTGCGCCAAATCGCATCGAACCCGGCCCGGCGACGCGGTAGCCTCGACGCCCATGAGGATCGGCATCGTCGGAGCCACGGGTCAGGTCGGCAGCGTCATGCGCCACATCCTGGCCGAGCGTCAGTTTCCGGTAGACCAGTTGCGCCTGTTCGCGTCCGCCCGCTCCGCGGGCCGGCCGATCGACTGGCAGGACCAGCAGATCACGGTGGAGGACGCGGCGACCGCCGACTACTCCGGCCTGGACATCGTGCTGTTCTCCGCGGGCAAGGGCACGTCGAAGGAGCTGGCGCCGAAGGTGGCCGCCGCCGGTGCCGTCGTCGTCGACAACTCCTCCGCCTGGCGGATGGACCCGGACGTGCCGCTGGTCGTCGCGGAGGTCAACCCGCACGCGATCGCGAACCGCCCGAAGGGCATCATCGCCAACCCCAACTGCACCACCATGGCCGCGATGCCGGTGCTGCGCCCCCTGCACGAGGAGGCCGGCCTGGTCGCGCTCGTCGCCGCCACCTACCAGGCGGTGTCCGGCGCCGGGCTCAGCGGCGTCGCCGAGCTTGACGAGCAGGTCCGCAAGGTCGCCGACGGCGCCGCCGCGCTCGCGTTCGACGGCTCGGCCGTCGAGTTCCCGGCGCCGAAGCAGTTCTCCCGGCCGATCGCCTACAACGTGCTGCCGCTCGCGGGCTCGATCGTCGACGACGGCTCGTTCGAGACCGACGAGGAGCAGAAGCTCCGCAACGAGAGCCGCAAGATCCTCGAGATCCCCGGCCTGAAGGTGTCCGGCACGTGCGTGCGCGTGCCCGTGTTCACCGGCCACTCGCTGCAGCTCAACGCCCGGTTCGAGCGGGCCGTCTCGGTCGAGCGGGCGATCGAGCTGCTCTCGGCCGCGCCCGGCGTGGTCCTGACCGACGTGCCGACGCCGCTGCAGGCCGCCGGCGCCGACCCCAGCTTCGTCGGCCGGATCCGGGTCGACGAGACCGTCGAGCACGGCCTGGCGCTGTTCGTCTCCAACGACAACCTGCGCAAGGGCGCGGCGCTGAACGCCGTCCAGATCGCCGAGCTCCTCGTCAAGTGACCAAGGTGGGGGGGGGGGGGGGCGGGCCCCCCCCCCCCCCCCCAGCCGCCCCCCCCCCCCCCCCCCCCAAACCCACAACACCAGCAAATCAAAAAAAACAAAAAAAAAAAA
>NZ_JBFAJA010000094.1:0-52844 GCF_040654975.1 Dactylosporangium sp. NPDC050588
AGGGGCGCGCTCGCGCACGTCACCGCCCTGCTGGAGGCATGCGGCCGGGCGCCGGTGGCCGCGCCTTCTCACCCCGCGGCGGGCTTCAGTTGACGAACACCAGCGGGCTGCCGGCGACGGTGGTGTCCTTCACCGGGCCGTAGGCGGCGCTGAAGTAGCCGTTCGGGAAGCACGCGGACGGGCCTGAGAAGCGGTTGAACTTCTGGTTCGTGAACGTGATGGACTGGCCGACGTTGTTCGCCACGCCGACCACCTGGTTGAGGTCGGCGCGGTAGACGCAGGTGATGGTGCCGAGGCCCGACGTGAGCTTCATGGTCGTCTGGATCGGCAGGGTGGCGGTGCCGGTCACCTTGACCTGGTTGCTCGGCGGCGAGGTCACGGTGGTGGCGTACGGCAGGTTGTTCACCACGATGCTCTGCACCGCGGTGACGGTCGGGATGCCCGTCGGTGTGCACGACGAGAAGTTCTGCAGGGTCAGCGACTCGCCGGCGGTGCCGGGCGCGGGCACGTTGCTCGTCACGGTGGCGCCGAAGTTCGACACCGTGCACGTGATGAAGCTGGAGCTGCCCGGCGTGCTGTAGAACGTGGCCGTGGTGCCGGTCTTCAGCGGCGCGGAGACCGCGTCGCCGTTGGCCACGTTGGGGCCGCCGACGCTGACGGTGGTCAGCACGTTGACGGTCGCGGCGTGCGCCGCGGCGGGGAGCAGCCCGGCCGCCAGGACCGCGGTGAGCGCGGCGGCGGACAGGGTCCAGAGCTTGCGCATGGAGGAGCCTTTCTCGTGCGGGGTTCCGCGGCCGTTCAGTGCGCGGACGCGGCGATGGCCTGCTTGAGGTCGCCGAGGCTCGAGTCGACGGCCAGCGACGTGTCCGTCTGGCTGAACACGACGGTGTTGCGTCCGGCCGCGGCGGGCAGGCCGAACACGGTGTTGATGACCCAGTCCAGCGAGCCGCCGATGCCGCAGCCGTTGGCCACCGGCACCCTGACGCTGTTGTCCACCAGCGTCGCGCCGGAGAACGACACGACGAAGGCGCCGAAGCCGTTCGGGTCCGAGGCGAGGTCGATGACGCCGGCGTCCCCGGTGATCGGGACGTTGGGCGGCGGCGGGCTGGTCGTGCCGGTGGTCGGGCCGAGCACGATCGGGCTGCTGTTCGAGCCGATGTAGCAGCGCAGCCCGAAGAGCGCGTTGAACAGGTGGAGCTTGATCGGCAGGCGGAACACCGGGGCGGGCTCGCCGGTGGCGAGCGGGATGAACTCGGTGATCGGACCGGCCAGCTCGACCTGGGCGAACGCGCTGGTGACGCCGGGCAGGAAGTTGGCCAGCCCCGGGATCGGGACCTGCAGCGGCGACGACGTCAGCGTCTTGCCGTCGGCGGACGGCACGGTGCTGAACACGTTGGCGACGGTGCCGTCCGGGAACTCGACCGTCGGACCGCTCGCCGGCCAGTACACGCCGAACTGCAGCGTGATCGGCTGGGTGAGCGCGACCGTGGTGGAGCCGATCGTGACGCTGCCGCCGCGGGTCACCGAGATGACGCAGCCGACCTGCTGGTTGCCCGGGTCGGCGAGGACCGGGCTGGACAGCGGGCAGTTGCCCATCCCGGCGTAGATGCCGGTCGGCTTCGCGGCCGCCGCCGGTTGTGCACTTGCGGGGGTGCCGAAGACCGCGAGGATGCCGGCGGCCATCACCGCGGTCGCGGCGGACACACGTTTGGAGCGCATGGAACCTCCTGCTGGATTTCGGCGGGGTGTGACGAGTTGTAAACCCGTCGAGTATCTAACGTCAAGAATGCGTTCGGCGATGATCTGTCCACAGAGATCGAAAACCGCCGGAGTTTTCAACCGGTGAAATACGGGCAACCAGGGTTGACCTGATCAATACCCGCGAGTAACTTCCGGGTGACCGCCGTCCGTCGAGTGCGTGGAGGTCCCGCCATGACCCAGGCCGAAGATCAGGAAGAACAGCCGCAGGGAAAGACCCGCTGGCGCCGATTCGCATTGACGATGGGCATTTCCACGGCGGTTACCGCCGGGCTCGTGGTGCTCACCGGTCAAGGCGTCATCGCCGCGTCCTTCTCGGTGTCCGGGCTGCCGTTCGTGGTGACCGCGGACGAGCTGCAGGGCACGGGCTTCGAGCAGTATGCGGTGCTCGACACGATGGAGCCCGGCAGCCCCAACGAGGGCGACACCGGGGGCCAGCTGATCCTCATCGTCTCGGCGGTCGACAACGCCAAGCTGACCAATCTGTGTCAGAGCATCAACCTGGGCGGGACGAACCTGAAGCTGACCGCGGGCGACGCCCAGCACCCCGTCACCGCCACCAAGCTCATCGTCGACTCGGACCTCATCTCCGGCGACGCCAGCTTCACCTCGATCGACATCGGCCAGGACGCCAGCACGCTGACCCGCGTGCCCGGCGCCACCGGCGGGATCGGCATCTTCGGCCAGCAGGCCGAGACCGTGCGCATCCAGCACCTGCGGCAGAACAACTACGCCACCACGGCCGCCACCTTCATCCTGCCCAACCTGCACATGAGCTTCAGCGACGAGGGCTGCTGAGTTGCGCCGCTCCTTCCGCCGCTGGCGACGCAGCCGCCCCTTCTGGGGCGGCCTGTTCATCGTCGTCGCCGCCGTCGAGATCTTCCTGACGGTCAAGGCCCCGCTGCCGGTGGTGCTCCACATCGGCATGCAGGGCCTGGCCGGCTACCTCGTGCCCATCATCATGCTGCTGTGCGGGGTCCTGCTCTGGTTCAGCCCGGAGAACCGCACCTTCTACTCGATCCTGGCCCTGCTCATGGCCCTCGCCTCCTGGGTCACGTCCAACCTGGGCGGCTTCCTGATCGGTCTGCTCCTCGGCCTGCTCGGCGGCTCTTTGGCCTTCTCCTGGCAGTCTGTACCGCCGCGAAAGCCCGCACCCGTCCCGCCACTCGACACGGACACGGACGAACCTGACGAACTGCCGACCGACCCGGAGTCCGAAGTCGCCACGCCTCGAGATGCCGAGCGCGCCGAGTGGTAGCCCGGCCCATGGTGATCGACCAGCCGCGCGACGGGCTTTGCCGCGTGCCATCCGCGGGCATTGGATGGCACGCACACGTTCGCGTCGGCGCGTCGATTCGTTGAGCTGTCGCGACCGGCGACACCGGCCTCGCCCAGCACTGGCTCGACCATACCGCCCACGCCAGCGGCCGACGTGCACCGACCGGCATGAGCGGTCCGGCTGTGGGGGATGAAGTGGTCGGTTAGGACTTCATCTACGTGGTGGGGTGGCGTGATCAGTCAACCGGCGTCACATGCGCCCGGACGAACCAGTGCGAGACAACTGCGCGATGTAGATGCCCGACAACTGTTTGTCCCTCTCCGCCGGCGGAGACGTGGATGTGCACAGCGCTGGACGCGGTGCGCCTGGCGCCGGGCGCTGATCTGGCAGCGGTCACCGCGGGGCAGATCCGTGACGTGCTCGCCCGGCTGATCACCGCCGGGCACTGGCGGCCCGGCGACCCGCAGATGTGGGTCGTGATGGACGCCGGCTACGACGTCGCCCGCCTGGCCTGGCTGCTGAGGGATCTGCCGGTGCGGGTGCTGGCCCGGCTGCGCTCGGACCGGGTACTGCGCCGGCCCATCCCACCCCGACAGCCGGGTGTCCTGGGGCGGCCCCGCCGGCACGGCGGCGAGTTCATCTTCGGTGACCCGGCCAGCTGGGGCGAACCGGACGTGACCACGGTGACCGAGACCCGTCTCTACGGCACCGCCACAGCCCGCGCCTGGCACCGGCTGCACCCGCGCCTGACCCGCCGCGCCGCCTGGGCCGACTGCCCCGACCTGCCGATCCTGGAAGGCACCCTGATCCGCCTCGACGTGACCCGGCTGCCCTCCGGCGCAACCGCGAAACCGGTCTGGCTGTGGTGCTCGACCAGCGCCAGCCACCATCCGGACGCGACCCTGGACGCGACCCCGGCCGCGGCAATGGTCGATCGGCCGGCCCAGCTCGACCCGGCCCTGGTTGACCGCGTCGTACAACGCCCCATGGCCCTGGCGATGCTCGGCGGCCAGACTCAGCCCGGCCAGACTGCCGACCGGCCCGTCGGCGCACAACACCGCCTCGGTCAGCTCGAACAGAGCGTCCGCCCGGCCGGATCAGCCGGCTCTGACGAGGCCAGTCCAACCGTCCGTGCCGCTGTACATGGACGGTTCGGTGATATGGCGTCCGGGCCGGGTGCCGTTCAGGATGGGGGAGTGACTCCAGAGGAGATCGTCGGCGCCGCCATCGAGGCGGCAGCGGCCGGCCTGAAGGTCGGCGAGCTGCCCATCGGTGCGGTCGTGCTGGCTGGTGACGACGTGGTCGGCTGGGCCTACACCCATGAGCGGGGGCACGGCCGGCGGCTGGTGCACGCTGGGCTGCTAGCCATGATGGAGGCCGATGAGCGGTTCGGCTGGGTCGAGCACGAGCGGCCGTTGCGGCTGGGTGTCAACCTCGAGCCGTGTGTCATGTGTCTCGGCGCGGCGATGGCCCTCGGCGTGCGAGAGGTGTATTACGGCGTCGAGTCGCCCGATGACGGCGCCGCCCGGATCGCCGCGACCTGGCAACCCGGCGCCGGCTCCCGCTGGCATCAGGCGCCGGCCGTGTTCGGCGGCATCCGTCGGGGCGAGAGCCGGGAGCAGTTCCGGCGGTACGTCGCGGCGGCGGTCGACTCGCCGTTGCGTGACTGGGCCCGCACGATCGCCGAGCTGCCCGACTGACAGCGGCCGCGGCGGGGCCGTCGTCGTATTTCCTACCTGGCATGTAGGGTTACGGCATGACGCGCAGCGCTGCGGACGAGGTGGCCGGGCTGACGAGCGACCTGATCCGGATCGACACGACGAACACCGGCGATCCTGCGACCCTGGCCGGTGAGCGGGTCGCGGCCGAATACGTGGCGGAGAAGCTGGCCGAGGTCGGCTATGAGCCGCAGTACGTCGAGTCCGGGCCTGGCCGCGGGAATGTCGTAGTGCGACTGGCCGGGGCCGACTCGAGCCGGGGCGCACTGCTCGTCCACGGGCATCTGGACGTCGTGCCGGCCGACCCGGCCGAGTGGAGCGTGCACCCGTTCTCCGGGGAGATCCGCGACGGCTACGTGTGGGGGCGCGGGGCGATCGACATGAAGCACATGGTCGCCATGAGCCTCGCGGTCGCCCGCCAGTTCAAGCGCGACGGGACGCTACCGCCGCGGGATCTTGTCTTCGCGTTTCTGGCCGACGAGGAGGCCGGCGGCTTCAACGGTGCCCGGTGGCTGGTGCAGCACCGGCCAGAGCTTTTCGAGGGCGTCACTGAGGCGGTGAGCGAGGTGGGCGGTTTCTCGGTGACCCTCGGCGACGACGTGCGGGCGTATCTCGTGGAGACGGCGCAGAAGGGCATCATGTGGCTGCGGCTCAAGGCCCGCGGCGCCGCCGGGCACGGCTCCATGGTGCACACCGACAACGCCGTGGCGAAGCTCGCCGCCGCCGTGGCCCGGCTCGACGCGCACCGGTTCCCGATCGTGCTGACCGGTGCGACCCGCGAGTTCCTGGAGGGCGTGGCCGAGCTGACCGGGGTGGCGTTCGACCCCGATGACCCGGAAGCGGCGGTGGCCCGGCTCGGCTCGCTCGCGCGGCTGATCGGCGCGACACTGCGGGACACGGCGAACGTGACGATGTTCAACGCCGGGTACAAGACGAACGTGGTGCCGTCCGTGGCCACGGCGACCGTCGACGGGCGGATGCTGCCGGGCCGGGAGGACGTGTTCGCCAAGACGCTCGCGGAGGTGCTTGGGCCGGACGTCGAGCTGGACTGGGACCAGTTGCCACCGGTGGAGACCTCGTTCGACGGGCACCTGGTCGAGGCGATGACGGCGGCGATCACGGTCGAGGACCCGGGGGCCAGGTTGCTGCCCTACATGTTGTCGGCGGGTACCGACGCCAAGTCGTTCCAGCTGCTCGGCATCCGAAACTTCGGCTTCGCGCCCCTGCGCCTGCCCCCGGACCTGGACTTCACCGCGCTCTTCCACGGCGTCGATGAGCGAGTCCCGGTCGACGGCCTCGAGTTCGGCACCCGTGTGCTGACCAGGTTCCTGGCCGGCAGCTGAGTCCGGCCGGGGGCATCGCAGCCGGTGGCGCGCTCGTCTGCAACATCGGTGAGCTGCTGGAGGTCGCCACCGCGGGATACCTGCGGGCCACCGTCCACCGCGTGGTGAGTCCACCATCCGATGTGGACCGGTACTCGGTGCCGTTCTTTCTCGGCCCCAGACTCGACGCGGTGGTCCAGCCGATCCCGTTGCCGCCTGAGCTGGCGGCCAAGGCCCGCGGGATCAGTAGCAATCCGAACAACCCGCTGCTGGCTGCGTACGGTGAGAAGGCGCTCATCGGCTGGCTGCGTTCCCACCCTCGGGTGGCCCGGCGATGGTGGTCCGATGTCCTCGCCGCCCGGTCCGACCTGCCGCAGCCGCCAGAACGTGCTGACGGCGACTGGGACCACTGATCCGGCCATCGGACGTCCTGACGGGCTGAGCGTCGGTCGGCTGTTTCAGGCTGCCGAGTCCAGCTGGCCGAACCTGCTCTGGTGGAACACCAGCGGCGGTACGCCGCGATCGGCGTCGAGCGCATGCACCCGCAGCAGGACGATGTCGTGGTCGCCGGCCTCGATCTCGCGGTCGATGCTGCAGTCGAGCCACGCGCAGGCGCCGTCGAGCAGGATCTCCCCGCCGTGGGTCGCGCGCCAGGTCACTCCGGCGAAGCGGTCGCCGCCGCGGGCGGAGAGCTGGCGGCCAAGGTGCGCCTGGCGGGCGGAGAGCACGCTGACGCCGAGCCGCCCGGCGCGGCGCAGCCGGGGCCAGGTGCTCGAGGTGCGGGCGATGCAGATCGACACCAGCGGCGGCTCGAGCGACACCGAGGTGAAGGAGCTGGCCGCCAGGCCCACCGGCACACCGTCGACCAGGGCGGCCACGGCCGTGACGCCGCTCGGAAAGGCACCGAAGACCCGGCGCAGCTCGGTGGGGTGTGGAACGATGTCCATGTCATATTCCTATCAAAATAATAGGATATGGCCAAGTGCTCGACCGATCGCGAATCGTGGTCGGTGTCGGCCTCGGATCCGTGGTGAGTGAGCTGATCGGTCAGCAGATCCGCCAGGCACTACCGCCGAGCGTTGCGCCGCCGCGGCCTCGCTGGTCCCGACTCTGCCATGGCATGCCTGCCGCCTTCGAGCGCTGGACCTGTCGGGCAGTAACGCGCCGGTGGTCTTCCCGCCGCGGCGGCTGCTCACGGCCTCGCTGGTGTCGCGGGCCACCCATCGCCGCCACGCCCTTCGCTGCTGACTATCTCCCAGTCGGTACCTCCCGCAGCTTCCCGGTCGCCACGTCGTACACGAAGCCACGCACCGAGTCCTTGTGCGGGATGAACGGGTCGTCGAGGATACGCCGGGCCGACTGGCGCACGTCGTCGTCGAGGTCGCTGAACGCCTCGGCCGACCAGGCCGGCTTGACGCCCACATCGGCCAGGATGCCGGCCTTGAAGCCGTCGTCGGTGAAGGTCAGCATCCCGCAATCGGTGTGGTGGACGAGCACGATCTCGCGAGTGCCCAGCAGGCGCTGGCTGATCGCGAGGCTGCGCAGCTCGTCGGCGGTGATGACGCCCCCGGCGTTGCGGATGACGTGCGCGTCGCCCTCCTGCAGGCCGAGCAGGCCGTAGGGGTTGAGCCGCGCGTCCATGCACGCGACGATCGCGATCTGCTTCGCCGGCGGCAGCGGCAGGTCGCCCTTGGCGAAGCCGGCGGCGTACCGCTCGGCGTTGGCCAGCAGCTCATCGGTTACGCTCATGCCTGAACCATAAACCTATAAAGCAGATCGGAATAGTGGCATGGCGGAACCCGTCCGGGTGGTCGTGGTGACCGCCGCCGGCAGCGGCATCGGCCGCGCGGTCGTCGAGCTCTTCGCCGAGCGGGGCCACCGTGTCGTGGCGTCGACAACGACCCGGAACGGCTGGCCGGCCTGCCCTCGCCAATCGCCGCTTTGGCCACGGATCGCACCTCTTCACCACCGTGACCAGCAGCTATCCCACAACGCAGTGACCCTGGCCCGCGAGCTCACGATGGGAGGCGATTGACAGGCGGCGCCGATTGTCCGCATTATCGGGCGCATGATGCCGGACGCTTCGATTTGGGGAGCTGGGCGTCGTGGCTGACCCGCTCGACCTGGTCCACTTGCGCACACTGGTGGCCATCGCCGACTGCGGTGGGTTTCACCGGGCCGCGGCCGCGCTGCGGATGAGCCAGTCCACGGTCAGCCAGCACGTGCGGCTGCTGGAGCGACGGCTCAAGGAGCCCCTCGTCGAGAAGGCGGGGCGCGGGATGCGCCTCACCGTGCACGGCGAGGCACTGCTGGTCGAGGCGCGGCGGATCCTGGCGGTGCACGACGAGTCGCTGCGCCGGCTCGAGGTCGTCGCCGAGAAGGTGATCCTCGTCGGGTGCACGGAGCACGCGGCCGACCAGATGCTGCCCCAGCTGCTCGCCGTGATGCGGCACGGGTTTCCAGGGCGGACGGTGCGCTTCCGCATCGACCGGTCCACGCAGCTGGCGCGGGCCGTGACCCGCGGCGCGCTGGACCTCGCGGTGGTTCTCGCCGGGTCCGAACCGATCGGCACGCCGGTCACCGAGTTGCCGTTGCACTGGTACTCGGCGGCCCAGTTCACGCCGCCGCCGGCCGGTCAGGCGTGGCCGGTGGTGGCGTTCGAGGAGCCGTGCGGGCTGCGGCAGCGGGCGCTGCAGGCCCTGGAGACGGACGGCCGTGTGGCCGCCATCATCGCCGAGTCGACCAGCCTGGACGGCGTGGTCGCGGCGGTCCGGGGCGGCCTGGGGGTCGCGCTGCTGCCGAGCACCGGGCGGACGCCCGCCGGGCTGGTGGTGCGGCGCGAGCTGCCGGAGGTCGGCACGATCGGGCTGCACCTCGCGGCCCGCCGGGGCATCGACCCGGAGCTCGAGCGGATGGCGTGCGAGGTGAGCCGGGAGTTCTTCGCGACCCGCGCACACCTGCGCAGCGTCGCCTGAACCCCGCATCGATCGCGTCTGCCGATCGGTGCCGGACATCGAACCGAATTGGATGTAATCCCATCGGGTAAGTAGGCTATTGCCGTGACGCGGCTCGGCCGTTCGGCGCCGCGCCGTCCTTACCGAGGAGTGCGACCCCATGCCGGTCGAGTTCATCAGTGCCATCAACGTCAACGCCAGCAACGAGGTCAACGGGCGCGCCGATCCGGCCGTCGACATCGGGTTTCTGCGCCGCTACGCCCACGTCCTGGAGGACGGCGGGTTCGACTACACACTGGTGCCCTACAACTCGACGTTCCACGACCCGTTCACCGTGGCGGCGGCGCTGACGCAGTTCACCGAGCGGATCAAGCCGATCATCGCGCTGCGGCCCAACACGATGTATCCGACCGTCGCCGCCAAGGCCCTCGCCACCCTCGACCAGCTGTCGGGCGGGCGGGCCGTCGTGCACTTCATCGCCGGCGGCAGCGACGCCGAGCAGGCCCGGGAGGGCGACCGGCTGGCCAAGGCGCAGCGCTACGAGCGGCAGGAGGAGTACATCCGCATCCTGCGCCGGGTCTGGACGTCGACCGAGCCGTTCAGCCACGCCGGAACGTACTACTCGTTCGAGGACTTCGTGTCGGTCGTGCGGCCCGTCAACGGCACGATCCCGGTGTCCGTCGGCGGTTCGTCGGACGAGGCGTACCGGGTCGGTGGCGCGCTCGGCGACATCTTCGGCCTCTGGGGCGAGCCGCTCGCCGACACGAAGCAGCAGATCGACCGGGTCGCCGCCGAGGCCCGCCGGGCCGGCCGCGAGGACACCCCGCGCACCTGGGTCACGTTCCGCCCGATCGTCGCCGCCACCGACGCCCTCGCCTGGGACAAGGCGCACCGGATCCTGGAGATCCTCCAGGGCCGGCGCGCCGCCGGGCCGTGGAAGGCACGCTGGAGCGGCACGGACGGACCTGCCAACGTCGGCTCGCAGCGCCTGCTGGAGATCGCCGGCCGCAAGGACGTGCACGACCGGGCGCTGTGGACCCCGACGGCCACCGCGACGGGCGCGGCCGGAGCATCGACCGCGCTGGTCGGCAGCTACGAGACGGTCGCCGCGGCGATCCTCGACTACGTCGACCTCGGCGCCGACCTGATCTCGATCCGCGGCTACGACAACCTCGACGACGCGATCGACTACGGCAAGTACATCATCCCGCTGGTCCGGCAGGAGCTCGCGCACCGCGCCGCGACCGGCCGCCGCGGCCAGGTCGTCGCCCAGCCGCCGCTCACCCCGGAGGCCGAGACGGTGGGTGCCGCATGACCAGGTATGTGGTGATCGGCGGGGGCGCCGTCGGCGGGCTGCTCGCCGCGCAGCTCGAGCTGGCCGGCGTCGCGTCGGTCCTAGTCGCCCGCGGTGCCCAGCTCGCCGCGATCAGGGAGCACGGGCTACGGATCCGGCGGCCGCACGGCGACGACGTGGTGCCCCTCACGGTCGCCGGCGGCCCCGACGAGGTGCGGCTGACCACCGACGACGTGCTGGTGCTGGCGACGAAGGCGCAGGACGCCGAGGCGGCGCTCATCGACTGGGCCTGGCGCCCCGTGCACGACGACGACGGGATACCCAACGGCCTCGGCGCCGACCTGCCGATCCTCACCGTGCAGAACGGGCTGACGACCGAGGACGACGCGCTGCGCCGCTTCGGCCGCGTCTACGGCGTCACGGTCGCCGTGGCAGCGAGCTACCTGGTCGCCGGCGAGGTGGTCAACCCGTCGTTCCCGGTCGTCGGGGTGGTCTGGCTCGGCCGGTTCCCGGACCGGGCCGGCGACGAGGACCAGGAGCGCTTCGCCCGTGACCTGACCGCGGCCGGGTTCGGCGTGCACAGCGTCCCCGACATCTCCGCGTGGAAGGCCCGCAAGCTGCTCGGCAACGTTCGCAACGGCCTCGACCTCCTCGACGGCTCCGACGAGGAGAAGGCCCGCGCCGGTGCGCTGCTCGTCTCGGAGGCCGAGGCCGCGTACGCCGCCGCCGGGATCGTCCCGGCCGCTGCGGACGCGATGCGGGTCGGGGCCGGCCTGACGTTCGCGCCGGTACCGGGGCACGTGCCGGGGCGGCTGTCGACGTGGCAGAGCTTCGCCCGGGGCACGTCCAGCGAGGTCGACCACCTCAACGGCGAGATCGTCCGGCTCGGCCGCCGGCACGGCGTCGCGACCCCGGTCAACGAGCGGCTCCAGCGCCTGCTCGGCGCGCAGGCCGCCGCCGGGCTGCCGCCGGGGACGAACCGGGTGAGAGACCTGCTGACAGTGACGGCGGATGCCGGTGCCTGACACCGCGGTCTTCACCGACCGGTCCGGGTTCGTGCCCGACGGCCCGCCGCGCGCCGTCGTGCGGGCCCGGACCGTCGCCGACGTGCAGCGGACCCTCGCCGAGGCGAGCCGCACCGGCACGCCCGTCGTCACCCGCGGCGCGGGCACCGGGCTGGCGGGCGGCGCCGTCACCGGCCGCGACGCGATCGTGCTCGACGTGTCGGGGCTCGACCGGCTCCTCGGCATCGACGCGGCCGACGGGATCGCGCGCGTCGAGCCGGGCGTCATCACCGCCGACCTCGACCGCGCCGCCGCCGCGCACGGCCTGATGTACGCGCCCGACCCCGGCAGCGTCGCGATCTGCACTGTCGGCGGCAACGTCGCCACCAACGCGGGCGGGCTGCGCGGTGCGAAGTACGGCGTCACCCGTGACAGCGTCCTGGCCCTCGACGTCGTGCTCGCCGACGGCACCTTGCTGCACGTCGGGCACGACACCGTGAAGGGCGTCGTCGGGCTCGACCTCGTCAGCCTGTTCGTCGGCTCCGAGGGCACCCTCGGCGTCGTCGTCGGCGCGACCGTGCGGCTGCTGCCGAGGCCCGTGCGGGTGGCGACCGCGGTCGCGTACTTCGCCACGGTGACGGAGGCCGCCGAGGCGTCGGTCGCCCTGGGTACCGCCGGTGTCCGCCCCGCCGTGCTCGAACTCGTGGACGGGCCGACCCTCGCCGCCATTGACGACCTGCGCGGCAGCGGCCACGCCGGGCAGGGTGGGGCACTGTTGCTCGTGCAGACCGACGGCTTCGGCGCGGGGGAGGAGATCGCTGTCGTCGCGGAGGTGCTGGCCCGCACCGCCCGTGGTGTCCAGACCACAGAGGACCCGGCGGTCGCCGCCGACCTCGCCGCGGCCCGCCGCGACGCGCTGCCGGCCATCGAGGCGAAAGGCCGGGTCCTGATCGAGGACATCGCGGTGCCCCGGTCGCGGCTCGCCGAGGCCGTCGACGGCGTACACAAGATCGCCGACGCCACCGGCACCGACATCTTCGTGTTCGCGCACGCGGGCGACGGCAATCTCCACCCGATCATCCTGCTGCCACCCGGTGACCCCGCGGCCGCGCACCGCGCCGCGGACGAGATCTTCGCCCTCGCGCTCGCCCTCGGCGGCACGGTCAGCGCCGAGCACGGCGTCGGCCTGCTCAAGCACCCGTGGCTGGAGCGCGAGCTCGGCCCGGGCGTCCTCGCCCTGCAGCGCCGTATCAAGCAGCTCTTCGACCCCGCCGGCATCCTCAACCCAGGAAAGGCCATTTGATGTCCCAGACACCCGTGCTCGTGAGCGTCGCCGAGCTCGCCGAGCGCATCCTCCCCGAAGCCGATCCGCAGTCCGGCACCGTGCGGCTGCTCGACGTGCGCTGGCGTCTCGGTGACCCGGCCGGGCACGCGCAGTACCTCGACCGCCACATCCCCGGCGCCGTCTACGCCGACCTCGACACGGACCTCGCCGCACCCGCCGGCGAGGGCACGGGCCGCCACCCGCTGCCGGACGTCGCCGACCTGCAGGCCGCCGCGCGGCGCTGGGGCATCAACGCGGGTGACACCGTGGTCGCCTATGACGACAACGGCAACCTCGCCGCGGCCAGGGCGTGGTGGCTGCTGCGCTGGGCCGGCGTCGCCGACGTCCGGCTGCTCGACGGTGGCCTCGCCGCGTGGAGGGCGGCCGGGCATCCCCTCGCCACCGGCGAGGAGAAGCCGGAGCAGGGTGACGTGACGCTCACCGCCGGGGCGCTGCCGTCGACGGACCCGGACGGCGTCGCCCGTCTGGTCACCGACGGCGGCGTGCTGCTGGACGCGCGCGCCACCGACCGGTACCGCGGCGAACCCAACCCCTACGACCCGCGGCCGGGGCACATCCCGGGCGCCGTCAGCGCACCCACCTCGGACAACCTCACCGACGGCGGCACGTTCCGCGACCCGGCCGAGCTCGCCGAGCGGTTCGCCGCGCTCGGGATCACGCCCGGCCGCCCCGTCGGCGTCTACTGCGGCTCCGGGGTCACCGCCGCGCACCAGATCGCCGCGCTGAGCCTCGCCGGCATCGACGACGTCGTGCTGTACCCGGGGTCGTGGTCGCAGTGGGCGGCGCTGCCGGACCGGCCGGCCGTGACCGGCGCCGACCCGTACCCGCCGGCGCCGCTGGTCGACGCGGCGGAGGCCGGGCGGCGGGTCACGGACGGCGCGGTCCTCATCGACGTGCGGAGCGCGCCGCGGCGCGCCACCGACGGCACCGTCCCGGGCGCGATCATCGCCGACCGTAAGCGCATCGCCGCCGAGTTCGGCCTGGACTCCCCGGAGCGGCACGCGCCGATCGTGTCCCTGGACACGCCGATCGTGGTGGTGTGCGGCTCGATCGTGGGATCCGGGCCGGTCGCCGCGGAGCTGCAGGCCCGCGGCTTCACGAACGTCGTGCACGTCGACGGCGGCTTCACCGCCTGGGCCGAGGCCGGACTCCCGACCGTCGCACCGGAGAACTGACAACCCGGGGCCGCACCGCGCCGTCGAAAGGAAGCCTCAGGCGGCGCGGTGCAGCCTGCTGAACGTGCTCTGGTGGAAGACCAGCGGCGGGACGCCACGGTCCGCGTCGAGGGCGTGCACCCGCAGCAGGATGATGTCGTGGTCGCCGGCCGGGATCTCGCTCTCGATGCTGCAGTCCAGCCAGGCGCAGGCGCCGTCGAGCAGGATCTCGCCGTTGCGGGTCGTGCGCCAGGTCGCGCCGGCGAAGCGGTCACCGCCGCGGCTGCCGAGCTGCCGCCCGAGGTGCTCCTGGTGGGCGGCGAGGACGCTGACGCCGAGCCGCCTTGCCTGCCGCAGGGCGCGCCACGTGCTGGAGGTCTTCGCGATGCAGATCGACACCAGTGGCGGGTCCAGGGACACCGAGGTGAACGAGCTCGCGGCCAGCCCGACGGGCGCGCCGTCGATCAGCGCCGCCACCGCAGTGACCCCGCTGGGGAAGGCGCTGAAGACCCGGCGCAGCTCAACCGCGCTCATGCTTGCTCCGTTGGACGACACGTCTCCATTTTCATACCGGTGACATAGGAGTTGGCAAGAGTTCGACCGATCGTGAATCGCGGTCGGTGCCGAGTCCGGATTCGTATTGGACAACAGGTCAATCTCCTACCAAACTGATAGGTGAACTAGGAGATCGAAGCAGAGAGGGAGGAACACGCATGAGCGACGCGCTGACGTTCGACTCCACGATTCCCCAGACCGCAGCACCGGCGGTCGAGTTCATCAGCCTGTCGCACCTCAACCCGTCGACGGAGCTGAACCCGGTCCCGAGCCGCGGCATCGACCTGCCGTTCTTCCGCCGCTACGTGCGCGCTCTGGAGGACGCCGGTTACGACTACACGCTGCTGCCCTACGGCGCCGGCAGCGCGGACTCGTTCGTCGTGGCCAGCGCTGTCGGCCAGCTCACCGAGCGGATCCGACCGATCGTCGCGCTGCGGCCCAACACCACGTTTCCCACCGTCGGCGCGCAGAAGCTCGCGACCCTGGACCAGCTCACCGAGGGGCGGGCCGTCGTCCACCTCATCTCCGGCGGCAACGACGCCGAGCAGGCCCGGCAGGGCGACTACCTGCCGAAGGGGCGACGGTACGCGCGGACCTCCGAGTACGTCGACATCCTGCGCCGCTCGTGGACGGAGCCGGCAGCGTTCAGCCACGACGGCGAGTTCTACAAGTTCGACAACTTCGGCCCCGGCTTCGCCCCCTACGACGGCCCGATCCCGATCTCGATCGGCGGCCAGTCCGACGAGGCGTTCGCGATCGGCGGCGAGAAGGGCGACATCTTCAGCTTCTGGGGCGAGCCCCTGGCGGACCTGCGCAGCGAGATCGACCGGGTGCACGCCATCGCCCGGGCCGCCGGCCGCACCACGCTGCCGCGGATCTGGGTCACGTTCCGCCCGATCATCGCCCGCACCGACGAGCTGGCGTGGCAGAAGGCGCAGCAGTACGTGGCGAAGCTCGCCGAGACCTGGCAGAAGCCCGGCCCGGCGCAGCTGTACCGCCAGGGCGCCCCGCAGAACGTCGGCTCGCAGCGGGCTCTCGCCTTCGCGGAGCGTTCCGAGCTCTACGACCGGGCGCTGTGGACCCGCACCGCGGCGGTCACCAACGCGGCGGGTGCCTCGACGGCCCTGGTCGGCTCGCCCGAGACCGTTGCCGCCGCGATCCTCGACTATGTCGACCACGGCGCGTCGCTGGTGTCGATCCGCGGCTACGACACCCTCGCCGACGCCGTCGACTACGGCAAGCACGTCCTGCCCCTGGTGCGGCAGGAGCTCGCGCACCGCCGGGAGACCGGGCAGCGCGGCACCCTGCAGGCCGAGCACCTCGGCAACTACGACCCGGCCTACGCGCGGTTCGCCACGGCGGGGCAGCGATGACCAGCGCCGCGGCGCCCCCGCTGACCTTCACCACGCCCGACCTGTCCGACGCGGCCCTTGCCGCCGTCACCGCGCGGGTCGCCGAGACCGCCGCCGAGTACGACCGCACCGGCGCCCTGCCGTGGGCGGGGGTGCGGGCCGCGCACGAGGCGGGGCTGCTCACCGCGGCCGTCGGCACGCAGTTCGGTGGGCCCGGCGCCGGTCCGCGCGACATCGCGCGCATCCTGACCGCCCTCGGCGAGGGCGACGCGTCCGTCGGGCTGCTCGCCGCCAACACGCTGCTGACCCACGCCGCGCAGGCGGCCCGGCCGAGCTGGCCGGCCGAGCGGTACCACGACCTGCTCCGGCAGTCGCAGGACGGCCCGGCCCTCGTCAACGCGATCCGTGCGGAGCCTGAGCTCGGCGCCCCCGCCCGAGGCGGGCTGCCGCGCACGACCGCGACCCGCACCGCCGACGGCTGGGTGCTCAACGGGCGCAAGGCGTACGCCACCGGCGGCAGCGGCCTCGCCTACCACGTCGTGTGGGCGGTCGCCGACGAACCGGACGGCGACCCGGACCGGCCCCGGGTCGGGCACCTCGTCGTTCCCGGTGACGCGCCCGGGATCACCTGGGTCGACACGTGGGACCACCTGGGGCTGCGCGCCTCCAACACCCACGACGTCGTGTACGAGGACGTGACGATCCCGGCCGACGCGTTCACCGAGATCCCGCGCGGTGCCGACGGCGTGTACCGCGACCCGGCCGCCATGGCCGGACCGGGCAGCTTCGGCCACCCGGCCCTCTACCTGGGCGTGGCCCGGGCCGCGCGGGCGGCGTTCGTGACGTTCGCCCGGGAGCGGGTGCCGACCGCGCTGGGCCGGGCGATCGCGCAGACCGAACGCATCCAGTCGGTCGCCGGCGAGATCGACCTGCAGATCGTGCAGGCCGAGACCCTGCTGCACGGCGCGCTGCTGCGGGTCGAGAGCGGCGACACGTCGATCCTGCCCGAACTGTCCGCCGTCAAGGTAGCCATCGCCCGCTCGGTGATCGCCGCGACCCAGGCGGCCGTGGCCGCGCTGGGCAACCCGGGCCTGTCCCGGCACCACCCGCTGGAGCGGCACCTGCGCGACGCGCTCTGCATTCGAGTCCACCCACCGCAGGACGACGCCGTCCTGGTGGCGAGCGGCCGCCGGATCCTCGGCGTCTGAAGTCGACTTCCGAGAAGGAAACCACCCATGCACACATTCCGATTTATCGCGGCCGGCGCCGCGCTGCTCGCCCTGGCCGGATGCGCCGGCGGGACGCCGGCCGCCAGCAGCGGCGGTGACGGCGGCACGCCCAAGCGCGGCGGCACGCTGAAGGTCTCGTACTTCCCCGACAACCCCAACCTGGCCTGCATCGACCCGTTCCAGGTGTACTGGATCGAGAGCCGGTCGATCATCCGGAACTTCGCCGACTCGCTCACCGACCAGGACCCGCAGACCGGTGAGATCGTGCCGTGGCTCGCGTCCAGCTGGCAGATCAGCCAGGACGGCCTCACGTACACCTTCAAACTCCGCGACGGCGTGACCTTCAGCAACGGCAAGAAGCTCGACGCGCAGGCCGTCGCCGACAACGCCACCGGCTGGATCGCCACGGTGAAGGCGACCAACGGCGCCGCGTTCGGTGCGTCCTACGTGCAGGGCCTCACCGGTGCGAAGGCCGTCGACGCGAGCACGGTCGAGTTCACGCTCAGCAAGCCGAACTCGTCGTTCCTGCAGGCGACGTCGACCACGAACCTGGCGATCACCGACCCGGCCGAGTACCAGCAGACCCCGGCGGAACGCTGCACCGGCAAGGGCGTCGTCGGGTCCGGGCAGTTCGTCCTGGACCACTACACGGCGAAGGTCGAGACGGTCCTCACCAAGCGGACCGGCTACCAGTGGGGTTCGTCGCTGTCGAAGAACCGTGGCGAGGCCTACCTGGACAAGGTCGTCTTCAACTACATCGCCGAGGACAGCGTCCGCACCGGCAACCTCATCAGCGGCGCCACCGACATCTCCTGGCCCCGCAACCCGTTCACGCCGCAGGACGAGCAGCTCATCCAGCGCTCCGGCGACAAGATCGAGCAGCGGTCCCTGCCGGGCGTGTCCTACACGCTGTTCGCCAACACGTCCGCCGGTCATGTCCTCGGCGACGCGCAGGTGCGGCTGGCGCTGAACAAGGCCATCGACCGCAAGACCTACGCCACGACGGTGTTCGGCGCGAACTACCCGGTGGTCCAGGGCGCGTTCAACGCGACCACGCCGTTCTTCAAGTCCCAGTCGGACAAGCTCGGCTACGACCCCGACGGCGCCGCGAAGGCCCTCGACGCGGCCGGCTGGACGGTCGGCAAGGACGGCTACCGGTTCAAGGACGGCGCCAAGCTCACCATCGACTACCCGACGACGCAGTTCAGCGCCGGCTCGGAGCTGCTGCAGGCGCAGCTGAAGAAGGTCGGCATCGACCTGAGCCTGCGCACCCTCACCCAGGCGCAGCAGGCCACCTACGTGAACAACGGTGAATACGACCTGACCGGCACATACTTCACCCGCGCCGACCCAGGCGCGCTGCAGTTCATCCTCAATCCCGACGTCGCGAACTCCAAGGCGCTCGCCCGGGCCTCCGCGCCGCCGGCCGGGATCACCCAGGTGCAGACCCTGTTCACGAAGGCGCTGCAGACCACCGACGCGGCCCAGAGCAAGCAGGCCTACGCCGACCTTCAGGACTACCTCATCGCCGAGGGCGTCACGTTCCCGCTGTTCGAGCGGGTGCAGAAGGCCGGCGTCAGCAACAAGGTCCACGGTTTCGCCTTCACCTCCGAGAGCTTCCTCAAGCTCAACGACGTGTGGAAGGACTGACCGGCGCAGCCGCCGCGCCCGCCCGCACACCTGGGCGGGCCCGGCGGCCCCACGGTTCTCCGATCAGAAAGGCGGAACCCCGATGACCCGGTACATCGTGGGACGCATCAGCCAGGCCGTCGTCGTGCTGTGGGCGGCGTTCACGCTGACGTTCGCGATCCTCTACCTGCTGCCCAGCGACCCGATGCAGCTGCAGCTCGCCGCGGCCGGCATCCAGGAGGACAGCCTCACCCCGGAGCAGTTCGCCGGGATGCGGCACCGCTTCGGCCTCGACCAGCCGATCTGGACGCAGTACTGGCATCACCTGTCCGGAGTGGTGCGCGGTGACTTCGGCACCTCGCTCACCCAGGGCGTCCCGGTCGGCGATCTCATCGGCGCCCGGATCGGGCAGACGCTGCTGCTGAGCGTGTCGGCGGCGACGGTGTCACTGCTGGCCGGCACGACCCTGGCCTACCTGGCGACGTTCGCGCGGTGGCACCCGCTGCGGCTGCTGCTGACCCGGCTGCCGGCGCTCGGCGCGTCGTTCCCGCAGTTCTTCGTCGCCCTGTTCCTCATCCAGTTCTTCTCCTTCCAGCTCGGCTGGTTCCCGGCCAACGGCACCGAGGGCGCCGCGTCACTCGTGATGCCGGTGGCGACCATCGCGGTGCTCACGTCGTCGGTACTGGCGCAGGTGCTCGTCAAGACGTTCGACGAGACGCTGCGGCTGCCGTACATCGTGACCGCCCGCGCCAAGGGGCTGTCGCGCTCCGCGGTGCACCTGCGGCACGCCCTGCGCAACGCGGCACTGCCCGCGATGACGATCCTCGGTGTCATCGTCGGGCTCACCGTGACCAGCTCCATCGTCGTGGAGACGGTCTTCACCCGCGAGGGCATGGGCAACCTCGCCCAGCAGTCGGTGCTCGCCCAGGACGTGCCCGTCGTGCTCGCCGTCGTGACCATCGCCGCGAGCATCTTCGTGCTCGTGAACCTCGTCGTCGATCTGCTCTACCCGCTGCTGGACCCGCGGATCTCCTACACCGGCGGGGGCAGGGTCCGCCCACCGGCGGTCGCCGCCACCGAAGGAGGCACCCTGTGACCAACGTGTGGGGCGCGACCGGACAGCTGGTCCGCAGGCCCGTGTTCCTCGTCGCGCTGCTCTACGTGCTCTTCGTCGGCGTCTCGGCCTTCTGGCCGCGCCTGTTCACCTCGGCGGGCCCGTTCGACACCCAGCCCGAGCTGGCGATCCTGCCGCCGAGCCTGGACCACCTCTTCGGCACCGACAACTACGGCCGGGACCTGTGGACCCGCGTGCTCTACGGCTCGCCGCTGACCATCCAGGCCACCGCGCTCGCCCTCGGCATCGCCCTCGTCGCCGGCCTCAGCCTCGGCATCGTCTCCGGCTTCTTCGGCGGCCCCGCCGACGCGCTGCTGATGCGCATCGTCGACGTGCTGCTCGCGATCCCGGGGCTGTTGCTGGCGCTGTCGATCGTCACCGCGCTCGGCTACGGCACCATCCCGGTCGCGGTCGCCGTCGGGGTCGGCATCGTGCCCGGCTTCGCCCGCACCACCCGCGCAGAGGTGCTGCGGGTCAAGACGCTGCCCTACGTCGAGGCGGCCCGCTCCTCCGGCGCGAGCTGGGGTCGGGTGCTGCTGCGGCACATCCTGCCCAACTCGTGGGGCCCGGTCGCGGTCCTCGCCGTGCTCGACGCGGGCGTGGCGATCATCGCCATCGCCTCGCTGAGTTTCCTCGGCTTCGGCGCGGCACCGCCCGCCGCCGAGTGGGGCACGCTCATCGCCGACGGCCGCAACTACCTCATCACCGCCTGGTGGCTGAGCCTGCTGCCGGGCCTGTTCGTGGCGCTGCTCGTGCTCAGCCTGAACCACATCTCCAAGACCCTCCAGGAGCTTTCGCGATGACGGCCGAAGCGCTCGTGCGGATCACGGGACTCGACATCGGGTACACCCGGCACCGGAAGACCACCCCGGCGGTCAGCGGCCTCGACCTGACGGTCAACGCGGCCGAGGTGGTCGCGGTCGTCGGTGAGTCCGGGTCGGGCAAGACCACCATCGCCAACGCGGTCATCGGGCTGCTGCCGCCCAACGGGCGGATCACGGCCGGCTCGGCGGTCGTGGACGGCGTGCAGATCGCCGGCGCGAAGGAACGCGTCCTGCGCCGGCTGCGCGGCTCCGTCGTGGGACTCATCCCGCAGGACCCGATGGTGGGGCTCAACCCGACCATGCGCATCGGCGCGCAGCTCACCGAGGTCGTGCACCTGCGCGGGATCCACGGCGCGGCGGCGCAGGCCGAAGCGGTGCGCTACCTGGACCAGGCCGGCGTGCCCGACCCGGAGCGCCGCATCCGGCAGTACCCGCACGAGCTGTCCGGCGGGCTGCGCCAGCGGGTCCTGATCGCGATCGCGCTCGCCGGCAAGCCGAAGCTCATCATCGCCGACGAGCCCACCAGCGCCCTCGACGTCACCGTCCAGCGCCGCATCCTCGACCACCTCGGCGGGCTCGTCCGCGAGCAGGGCATCTCGCTGCTCATCATCACGCACGACCTCGCCGTCGCCGCGGACCGTGCCGACCGGGTCGTCGTCATGCATGACGGCCGCAAGGTCGAGGAGGGCCTCCCCGGCACGATCCTGACCGCGCCGCGGGAGGAGTACACCCGCCGGCTCATCGCCGCCGCGCCGCGCCTCGCCCACGGCGGCCGGGTCGTGCCCCGCTTCGACGTGCGCGAGCAGGTGCAGCCCGAGCCGATCCTGACCCTCACCGACGTGAGCAAGACCTTCGCCAGCAACGACCTGCGGCGCGGCGCCCGCGGCTTCAACGCCGTCGACAAGGTCAGCCTGACCGTGGGCCGGGGGCAGACCCACGCGATCGTCGGGGAGTCCGGCTGCGGCAAGACGACGACCCTGCGCGTCGCGCTGGGCCTGGAGCCGGCGACGAGCGGCTCGATCCTCCTGGACGGCACCGAGGTCGCCGGGCGCAGCTGGAGCCAGCTGCGGCCGTTGCGGCGCAAGGCGCAGCTGGTGCACCAGGACCCGTTCGCGGCGCTCGACCCGAAGTTCACGGTCCGGCAGTCGATCACCGAGCCGCTGGTGTCGTTCAAGGTCGGCGACCGGCGCAGCCGCGAGGCCCGCGCCCGGGAGCTGCTCGACCAGGTGGCGCTGCCGGTCGCGTACCTGGACCGGCTGCCCAGCGAGCTGTCCGGCGGGCAGCGGCAGCGGGTCGCGATCGCGCGGGCGCTCGCGCTGAGCCCGCAGCTGCTGATGCTGGACGAGCCGGTGTCGGCGCTCGACGTGCTCGTCCAGGACCAGATCCTGCGGCTGCTGGTCGACCTGCAGGAGCGGCTCGGGCTGTCGTACCTGTTCGTGTCGCACGACCTGGGCGTCGTCGCCGAGATCTCGCACACGGTGTCGGTGATGAGCGGCGGCAAGGTCGTCGAGCAGGGGCCGGTCGCGGAGGTCTTCACCAACCCGCGGTCGCCGCACACCCGGGAGCTCATCGATGCCGTCCCCGGCCGTGCGGCGGCCGACCGGCCGACGCCGGCGCATCTGGAAGGGACGGACCGGCCGGCAGCGGACACACCGGCTACGCCTTCAGCCGAGCGGCCGACGGCGGATGTGCATGGCTGAACGTTCCATGGAGCGACGTCCGCCAGTTCCGGACACCCGGCGGCAGTCGGCGCTCGTGGCCCAGTTCGCCGGGGCGCGAGCCAACCCGGGACCGGCGGCCGTCGCCACCGTCACCGGGCTGCTCAACGGCGCCACGATGGTGTTCGGCGCGTCCGCCGTCGGCTGGGCCACCGACCACCTCGTGGTGCCCGCCCTGTCGGGCCGTGTCGTGCCGGCGTCGGCGTGGTGGGTCAGCGCGTTGCTCATCCTCGGCACCTCGGCACTGCGGTGGGTCACCATCTTCATCCGTGGCATCGCCACCGGCCGGGTCCAGCACCGTGCGCAGGCCGAGACCCGCCGTGCCGTCGTGCACCGCTACCTGGAGCTCGACCCCGGCTGGCACCGCCGCCACCCGCCGGGCCGGCTCCTCGCGCACGCCGTGTCCGACGTGGACGCGCTGTGGTCGCCGATGCAGTTCGCGTACTTCGCCGCCGGCATGGTCTTCATGCTGCTGCTCGCCCTCACGGAGCTGTTCGCCCGCGACCTCGCCCTCGGGCTGGTCGGGCTGGCGCTCGTCGTGCTCGTCCTCGGCGTCAACATCGGCTACCGGCGGCTCCTCGCCCCGCGTGCCCGCGCCGCGCAGGCGGCCCGCGGCGCCGTCAGCGGCGTCGCCCACGAGTCGATCGAGGGCGGTCCGGTCGTCCGCAGCCTGGGTCTCGCCGCGTCCGAGGACGCCCGGTTCGCGCCCGCCGTCGACGGTCTGCGCGCCGCGGACCTGCGCATCGCTTCCGTCAGCTCGGTGTTCGACCCGGTGCTGGAGCTGCTGCCGACCGTCGCGGTCCTCGCGGTCCTCGCCGTCGGGGCGCCGCAGGCCGCGGCCGGTGGTCTCACCGTCGGTGACCTGGTCGGTGTCGTGTACCTGCTCATCACGATCTCCATCCCGCTCAACGTCATCAGCCGGTTCCTGTCGATGCTGCCGATGTCGGGCGCCGGCCGGGCCCGCGTCGAGGCGGTGCTGCAGCACCCGGTCGCCGCGCCCACGGGTGAGCGGCGACTGACCGCCGGGCGGGCGCTGCGGGTGCGGCTGCGCGGCGCCGGCGTCACCGTCGACGGGCACCGGCTCCTCGGCGGCGTCGACCTGGACCTCGAGCCGGGCACCGTCACCGTCGTCGTCGGTGCCGTCGGCTCCGGCAAGAGCACCCTGCTCGACGTCGCCGGCGGTCAGGACCACCCGACCGCCGGCACGGTGTGCTTCGACGGCGTCGACGTGCGCGATCTCGGCCGGGACGCGGTCGCGGAGCACGTCGCGGTCGTGTCGCAGACGTCGTTCCTGTTCGCGGAGTCCGTCCGTGACAACCTGAGCCTCGCCGGCCACCCGTGGCGGCGCCGCCCGTACACGGAACAGGAGCTTTGGCGGGCCCTGCGCATCGCCGCGGCGGACGACATCGTCCGGGATCTGCCCGACGGGCTCGACACCGTCGTCGGTGAGCGCGGCGCGACCCTGTCCGGCGGCCAGCGGCAGCGGATCTGCCTCGCCCGCGCCGTCCTGCGTGAGCCGCGGCTGCTGGTGCTCGACGACGCCATGTCGGCGCTCGACCCGCGCGTCGAACGCCAGGTCCTCGCCGGGCTCGCCGCCGCCTGGGACGGCCCGGACCGGCCGACGGTGCTGCTCGCCACCAGCCGCCCCGCCGCGGTCACCCTCGCCGACCGGGTGGTCCTCCTGCACGCCGGCGGAGTCGCCGCGGCCGGTGAGCACACCGCGCTGCTGGACGTGCCGGAATACCGCCGCATCGTCACCGCCTACGAGGACCGTTCCCATGTCGGCTGAGCTCGCCAGCCTCGCGAACGCCGGGCCGCGGGCCCTGATCGCCGCCGCCGTGCGCGTCTCGCCGCGGCTGCGCAAGGGCCTCGCCCTCACCGGCCTGCTGGCGCTGCTCGCGGGCGCTGGGCGGGTCATCGCGCCGCTGACCGTGCAGCACGCGATCGATGCCGGCCTCGCGCCGCACACCGTCGGGCCGGCGGTCGCCGTCGGCGCGGGCGCCGTGCTGGTCGCCGGCACGTCCTCCGTCCTGCTCAACCGGCGGCTGCACGACCACGTCGAAGGTGCCCTCGCCGACGTGCGGCGGGCCGGGCTGCGCCGGGTCCACGAGATGGCCGCCAGCACCGCCGACCGGGTGCCCGCCGCCGACCTGACGGCCCGGCTCACCAGCGACGTCGACCAGGTGACCACGTTCCTGCAGGGCGGTGGCATCCAGTTCCTCACCAGCGCCGCCCAGCTGCTCGTCGCGACCGCCGCGATGCTCGCCTACAGCCCGCTGCTGGCGCTGCCCGTGTTGGTCCTGGCGGCGCTCGCGTTCGGGGCGATGCTCGGCATGCAGCGGGTGATCGCCCGCCGGTACGACCGCGCCCGCACCGACTTGTCGCGCCTGCAGACCGCGGTGAACGAGGCCGTGCTCGGCGCGCCCGTGATCCGCTCCACCGGCACCGCGGCCCGCGCCCGGGGCAAGCTCGACGAGGCCGTCGACCGCGCCCGGGACAGCCTCGTGCGGACCCTGGTGCCGTTGCACAGCAACACGTCGCTGGGGGAGCTGGCGATCTCCACGATGACCGTGGCGGTCCTGCTCGGCGGCGTCTGGTGGGCCCTCGCCGGCTCCCCGGCGCAGCCGCGCCTCACCGCCGGGCAGGTCGTGGCGATGGTGTTCCTCGTCGGTTTCTTCGTCCGGCCGTTGCAGTTCCTCGTGCAGAGCCTCGGCGAGGCGCAGAACGCTCTCACCGGCTGGCGACGGGCACTGGAGCTGGTGAGCACGCCGAGCGCCGAGGTCGCCGGCGGCGTCGCGCTGCCTCCCGGCCCGGTCGGGGTGTGTGTCGAGGAGGTGTCGGCCCGGTACGGCGACGGCCCCCTCGTCCTGCGCGACGTGACGGCCCGCATCGCACCGGGCGAGCACGTCGCCGTCGTCGGCCGCACCGGATCGGGCAAGTCCACGTTCGCGAAGCTGCTCACCCGCCGCCTGGAGACGGCCGGTGGGACGATCCGGCTCGGCGGGGTGCCGCTGCCCCGGCTCGCCGCCGCTTCCCTGGCCGGCCGGGTCGTCATCGTCCCGCAGGACCCGTTCCTGTTCGACGGCACCCTCGGGCAGAACATCCGGCTCGGCGCGCCCGCCGCGACCGACGCCGACGCGGTGCGCATCCTGCGCGACCTCGGCCTCGCCGACTGGTTCGGCACCCTGCCCGACGGTCTCGACACCCAGGTCGGCCTGCGCGGTGAACGCCTCTCCGTCGGCGAACGGCAGCTCGTCGCCCTGGCCCGCACGGCCCTCGTCGACCCGGACCTGGTGGTGCTCGACGAGGCGACGTCCGGCGTCGACCCGGCCACCGACGTGGCGGTGCAGCGCGCCCTCGCCGTCCTGACCCGCGGCCGGACCACCGTCTCGATCGCCCACCGCATGATCACCGCCGAGACCGCCGACCGGGTTCTCGTCTTCGCCGCCGGGCGCCTCGTCGAGTCCGGCCACCACACCGACCTCGCCGGGCGGCCCGGCCCGTACGCCGACCTCGTCGCGGCGTGGCACAGCACTGGAGGAAACCCATGACCAGGCTCGGCTTCAACACCCGCGTGTCGTTCCCCACCGGCGAGGCGGCTCGCGGCCTCCGGGAGGGCATCGAGCTCTTCCAGGCGGCGGAGGCGCTCGGATACCAGTCGGGCTGGGCCTACCAGCGGCACTTCGACAACTACCTGTCCTCACCGATCCCGTTCTTCGCCGCCGCCGGCCAGCACACCAGCCGCATCACCCTCGGCAGCGCCGTCATCCCCGCCCGCTACCAGGAGCCAGTCCTGCTCGCCGAGGCCGCCTGCACCGCGGACCTGCTGATCGGCGGGCGGCTGCAGCTCGCGTTCTCCAGCGGCACCGACGTGTGGGACGCCGTGTTCGGCGCGGTCGACACCGACGCGCGCACCGAGGGCCAGCGTCGGCTCGCCCGGTTCCTGGCCGCCGTGTCGGGGGACACCCTGCACACCGTCACGGAACGCCACGGCCTTGCCGGCCCGCCGGTCGGCACCGAGCTGCGGGTGACCCCGCCGGATCCTGGGCTGCGGGACCGGATCTGGTACGGCTCCGGCAGCATCGCCTCCGCCGTCACCGCCGCCCGGCAGCGGCTGCGGCTCATCACCGGCACGATCCTGCACGACGTCCCGGCCGGCGAGACGTTCCCCGACCACCAAGCGCGGCTGATCGGCGCCTACCGTGAGGCGTGGACCGCCGCGCACGGCACGCCCGCGCCGCCGGTCGCGGTCGCCGCCTCGGTCCTGCCCGGCTCGACCGCGGCGCTACGCGACACCTACGCCGCCTACGACCGGCAGCGGCGAACGCAGGGCCCCGCCGCGTCCCGTCCCGCGGGCGCCCTGCCGCCGTCACTGTCCGCGGACCTGCCGCCCGGGATGGCGATGAGCCCGGTGTACCACGGCGACCCCGACACGGTGACCGCCGCGGTCCTTGCCGATCCAGGCCTGTCGGCGGCGGACGAACTGGTGCTGTTCCTGCCACCCGCGTTCGGCCTCGCCGACAACGTCCGCCTGCTCACCGACCTGGCACGGACGGTGGCCCCGGCACTCGGCTGGATCCCGTCCCTCGAACCGGTGGCCGCCGTGCGCTGAGGCGACACAGAGCGCCCGGCGTGGTCATTCGTGCATGGTGCCGGGATTGGTGGACTCGGCCGGGGCGTCGTGGACCTTCGGGGTGTTTCGGAGGGCCGGACTGAAGGACAGCACGCAGGCGGCGAGGACGAGGCCGAAGCAGATGAGCAGGCCCTGGCGCAGGCCGGTGGCGGTGGCGGTGCGCAGGTCGCCGGCGAGGGCGACCCCGGTGACGAGGGCGATGCAGAACGTCGCCGACAGGCGCTGCGTCAGTTGGAGGAAGGCGGCCGCGACGCCGTGGTGCGTCGGCGGCGCAAAGCTGAGTGTGATCGCCCGCAGCGGCGGCTCGAACACTGCCGACGCACCGCTGATGAGCAGCTCGACCGCGACGATCGCGACGACGAGCCCGGTGCCCGTGACGGCGGTGCTGATCGAGGCGAGGACGGCTGTGCCGGAGGCCTGGACGACGAGCGCGATCGGCAGGGTACGGGCCCCGAGCCGGGCATAGACGCGGGACGTGACCGAGGACGCCGCGACCCGTGCGAGCGCCCCGGGGACCAGCACCGCGGCGACGACGAGGGGCTCCAGCCCAGCCCCTGCAGCAGGTACACCGCGAGCACCGTCGAATGGGCGAGCAGCCCGCCGAACCAGAGCAGCGCGATCAGGTTACCGGCCACGAAGCCGCGGGACGCCAGCAGCTCCGGGACGAACAGCGGCGTGCGCCCGCGGGCGGCGTAGCGGCGTTCCCAGGCGACGGTCGCGACGGCCAGGCCGGCGCACGCGCCGACGACGGTCCAGAGCCGGCCGCCGTCGATGCCCGGGTCGATGACGGGCACGGTGACCAGCACGACGAACGCGCCGACGAGGACGATCGCGGGCAGGTCGAGACTGATCCGCTGCGCCGCGGGCGGCCGGCGCGGCAGGAACCGGATGGTGAGCGCGATGACGGCGGCGACGAACGGCAGGTTCAGCGCCAGCACCGCCCGCCACGCGAGGCGGTCGGGGAGCACGCCGAGCGCGAGCGCGGCGCCGAGCGGCCCGATCACTGCGGCGACGGCGCCCGCGGCGCTGTAGGCCGCGAGGGCCCGGACCCGCCGCAGCCCGGTGAACCGGTCCTGGACGATGCCGAGCACCTGGGCGCTGACGATCCCGGCGCCCAGGCCCTGCACGGCGCGCCCGGCGACGGCCCACCAGATGCCGGGCGCGGCCGCGGCGGCGAGCGCGCCGGCCGCGAACACGACGAGTCCGACGATGAACAGCGTGCGCCGGCCGTGCGCGTCGCCGAGCCGCCCGCCGGGCACCAGGCCGAGGCCGAACGTCAGCGAGTAGATGGACAGAAACCACTGCACGCCGCTGGTCGGCGCGTCGAGGGTGGTGCCGAGCAACGGCACCGCGTAGGTGACGACCACCGAGTCGAGCAGTGTCGCGAACCCGGCGCCGGCGCAGCACGCGAGGAGCCCGAGGTCGGACCGTCCCATCCGCGCCGGCGCGGCCTGCGTGTCTGCGACGGTCACAGGCGCAGCGTAGGCGCCGGCCAGATTGGCGTCAAAGCCTATGGGTTAACTAGTAAATTACGTCGCTCTCGTGGCAAGATCGGACGGTGCACATCGAGAGCGTCGACTGGGACGACGCGGCCGCGGTGGCGTTGCGCGAGGCAATGGCCGAGGAGGTCGCGCTGCGCTATCCCGACCGGTTCAACGACCGCAACGGGGTCGACGCGGGCGACGTCGTCTACACGGGCGTCGTCTACACCGCCGACGGACAGCCGGTCGGGCACGCGGCGCTGCGCCGCCTCGGCGAGGACCTCGAGCTCAAGCGCATGTACATCGTCCCCGCGCACCGCGGCACGGGCGTGTCGACCGCGTTGCTCGCGGCCGTCGAGGAGGCCGCTGTGCGGCTCGGCGGGCGCCGGCTCCTGCTGCAGACCGGCGACCGCCAGCCGGAGGCGGTCCGCCTCTACGAGAAGACCGGCTACACCCGTATCCCGATCTTCCCGCCGTACGAGACGCAGACGTACTCGTTCTGCTTCGAGAAGGTCCTGCGGCCCGTTCGCACCGCCACCACGGTGATCACGGGCGGCACCGACGGGATCGGGCGGGCGCTCGCCGGGACGTACCTCGGCCGCGGCCACCACGTCGTGGCCATCGGGACCAATCAGGAGAAGGGCACGGCGTTCCTGCGGGCCGCGGACGAGGCCGGCGCCGGTGACAGGGTGATGTTCCTGCGCGCCGACCTGAGCCTGGTCGCCGGCAACCGCGGCGTCATCGACCGGATCACCGAGCGGTACGCGGCGATCGACGTGCTGATCCTCGGGGCACGGTTTCACCGCTCGACCCGTGTCGAGACCGCGGACGGCCTCGAGAGCAACTTCGCGCTCTACTACCTCAGCCGGTACCTGCTGAGCCACGGCCTGGCCGGGCTGCTGCAACGCGCCGAGCAGCCGGTCGTGCTGAACTTCGGCGGCGTCGGCCTCACCGGCCCGGTCCGCTGGGACGACCTGCAGCTGCGCCACGACTATCCCGGCACCGGCGCCCTCGGCCACAGTGCCGCCCTCTGTGACCTTCTCGGGGCGCGGTTCGCCGAGGAGTACGGCATCCCCTACGTGCTGAACCATCCAGGGGTCGTCGCCACCAGCTTCGCCGGCGAGTACGACGCGGCCACCGCGGCCCACGTCGAAGGGCTCCGGAACTCGGGCAAGCCGGTCGCCGAGGCGGTCGCGCAGATCCTGCCGTTCCTCGACGCACCGCCCGCCGGGCTCACGGCGGTGCTGGAGGGCAGGCGCATCCCGTTCGCGGCCGACCCCGGCGACGCCGCCCGCCTCGACGACATCACCAGGAAGCTCCTGGCGGCTCTCTGAGGATCAGCTCCGCTACGGCGTCGGGCCGGTCCAGGGGGACGAGGTGGCCGCTGCGGGCGACGAGCTCGCCGGTGAGGTCGTCGGTGACCGGCAGCAGCTGCCGGTGCAACAGGTCACCGACGGTGTTGCCGCCCACGGCGACGGTCGGCACGGTCCGGAAGCCGCGTCACGGCCCCCGTCCCAGGATCTGGGGGCGGCTCGTGCCGGCAGGGACGTTGGGGCCGGCGATCACCAGCGGCACGACGACATCATGGTCGAACGCGGTCTGCTTGCCTTCCACAAGGGGTAGATCAGCCGCGTGCCGGTCGAGCGTGAGCAACGCCGCGCCGCCACGCGAGCGGTGACCCACCCGGCCCGGCTGGGCTGCTGCCCGCCGCCGCGATCGACGGGAAGCTGTTGCACGGCACCCGCACCCTGGCCGGGCAGGTGTTCCTCGTCGCAGCGGTCACTCACGACCACGGGGTGGCCCTGGGCCAACGCCAGGTCCCCGGCACACGCGGCGAGAACACGGTGATCGCCGATCTGCTGACACCCCTCGATGTCGAGCGGCCCGTTCCCCGGTCGGCGGACCGCGCCTACCTGGCCGCCCTGGCCGCGTTGACCGCCCTGATCGAACAGATCGACGCCATCGAGCAGATCACCGACACTGCTGAAGCAGCACCCGTCACGGCCGTGCGGGGGACGTGGCGGGAGCGGGCGTCGGAGGTGGCACGTGGTGAGGAGGGGCCTCCTGGTCGGCGCCGACCGTGGATGGGGTGTCCCTCCGTGCGGCCGTCAGCATCGCGCCGCCGATCACCAGGGCCGCGCCCGCGAGGATCGTGGGCCCGACCGGCTCGCCGAGCAGGACCGCGCCGAACAGCGTCGACCATAGCGGGACGAGATATGTGACGGACGCCGCCACGGTCGGGCCGGCGGCCTGGATGATGCGCAGGTTCAGGATGTAGGCGACACCGGTGCCGACCGCCCCCAGCGTCACGAGCCCGAGGGCCGCCTGCGGGCCGGGCCAGCTGGGCGCGCCGCCGACGAGCGGGGCTACCAGCGCCAGCTGGAGTGTCGCGGTGCCGATCTGCATCACCGACAGCGTCGCTGCCGACTCCGCCCGGCCGGAGAGGAATCGGCGCGTGTACGCGAACCCGGCGCCGTAGCAGACGGTCCCGCCGAGGCAGGCGAGCGTGCCGAGCAGCGGTGCCCCGTCGAGCCCGTCCCAGACGCCGAGCACGACGAGCACTCCCGCAAACGCCGCGACCAGGCCGATCATGCGGCGGGTGGTCGGCCGCTCCGCGGGGACCAGCACCAGCGCGAAGACGAACGTCGTCAGCGGGGTCGTGGCGTTGAACACGCCGGCGAGCACGGTGGTGACCTGCGTCTGCCCGTACGCGAACAGCGCGAACGGCACGGCGTTGAGCAGCGCGGCGACGACGAAGGCATGGCCCCACACGACAGGGTCCCGGGACAGTGGCGCCCGCAGGACCAGGCAGCACACCGCCAGGGCCATGGCTCCGAAGGCACAGCGCCAGAACGCGAGCCACACCGGCTCGACGCCGGCGGTGACCGCGACCTTGATGAACAGGAAACTAGACCCCCAGATCAGGGAGAGCGCCAGGAATGAGGGCAGCCAGCGGACGTTGCGCATGGACGGATCATGCGTCCGCGCCACATCATGAGTCCAACAAGTGGCACGCAGTGCACTATGAGGAGTGCTCATGAATCTGGCACAGCTCCGCGCCTTCGTCGCGGTCCTCGACGACGGCAGTTTCAGCGGCGCCGCGGCGACGCTCGGCATCAGCCAGTCAGCGGTGTCGCACACGATCGCCACGCTCGAGCGGACCCTCGGCCATCCGGTGCTGATCCGGCAGGGTGGGGTTCGTGCGACCGCCTTCGGTGCGGAGATCGCCGGACACGCCCGAGCGGCGGTGGTTGCCGCAGCGGCGATCGGGATGCTGGCCGCCCAGCGTGACGGCCGACCGGCCGGCTCGATCAAGCTCGCCGCGCCACCGACGGTGTGCCAGGGCCTCATGCCGGGGCTGCTGGCCCGCTGGCGGGACGAACTGCCCGGCGTCGACGTGGCACTGTTCGAGGGTGAGGACGACGAGGTCGCCGAATGGCTCGCCGACCACACCGTCGATCTGGCCGTCGTCGTGGACCCACCACCCGGACCAGGTCATGTCCTCGCGGAGGATACGTTCCATGCGGTACTGCGTCGCGACCATCCCCTCGCCGGCGAGCACGCCGTCGGCGTCGCCGATCTGCAGGACGACGCGTTCCTGCTCTCGCGCGGCGGCTGCGAGCGGCACGTCCGCGAGGCGCACCGCCGCAGCGGCGTCCCGTTCGCGCCGACGCACCAGGTGCGGGAACTGGGCACCCTGTTCGCGATGGTTCGGGCCGGGATCGGTGTGTCGATCGTGCCCGGGCTCGCCGCCGCCATGCTCGACCCGCGACTGGTGCTGGTACCGCTGCGGCCGGTCCTGGCCCGGCGGCTGGTGCTCCGTGGCGCCATCGACCGGCTGTGGCATCCGGCAGTGACCGCCCTGGTGGAGCACGCCGCAGCATGAGCGAACCTGTTGCCGGCACTCTGTGCACCGACTACGCCCGGGTCAACGCGACGCGCTGTCGGCAAGCCGCCCGACCAAAATCGTCGGTCTGGTCGCACGGACCGCAGGGCGACCGAGACGTCGTCGCGATTGGACGGCGTCGAGCCCGACGACGGACTCGTAGAAGGTGAGCGCCGCCGCAACATCGACGCCTGACCGACGCCGCCGGAGCACGCCGGGAGCCCCGCCGGTGCCGCCCGCCGCAGACGACGAACGCGACGACCGTTGCGGCTGGCGCAACGGTCGTTCTCCGCGTGTCCGGCTTACCGGCGCGCGCTGCGCGTGACGCTGATGCCGAAGGCGAGCAGCCAGTAGCTCAGCAGTGCGCCGACGGTGGCGGTGCTCCCCCAACCGTTGGCGGCGTAGAAGTTCGCCGGGTCGTTGCCGAAGTAGATGGACGGGATGAAGGCGGCGCTGACGACGGCGAGCGTCACGGCGGTGACGCCAGTCCAGCGGGGCAGGATGCCGGTACGCAGGACGAGCGAGCCGAGCGCGGCCAGGAACAGCGCCAGGGTGGTGCGGCCGATTGTGCCATACAGGATGTACGTGCCGGACACGTCGATCGTCGGGTCGATGGCCGTGTCAGCGGCGATGACTGCACCGGCCTCGAGGCCCATGGAGACGAGCGTGACCGTGATGTACATCAGGCCTGCCGCCGATACGAGCGACGCCGCCCATTCGTGATCGGGCGCGGCCCGGCGGACCAGTTCGCGCAGGCCGGTGACGAGGCCCGTGAACGCGACGAACGCGAGGATCCCGATGAGGATGCGCGTCAGCACGTTCCAGTCCGGCGGCGGGCCGTCGTAGATGAAGTACAGGGGCACCTCGACGATGAGCGCGATCGCCGTGAGGATCCCGCAGAGCCCGGTGACGCGACGCACGACTGCCTGGTTCATGATTCGAAGCCCTTCTCGTTTCGTTGACGGGCTTCAGTCTTTCCGGCGCGTTCGCGAATGTCGGTGGTCCTTCGATGTGGGTTTGTGGTGGACCTAACCTGAGCTTTGACCTGTGCGGTGTGGCCGAGGGATGGTCGACTTCTTCTTTCCGGGTTTCGGTTTGCCGGGTCCGTTGCTGGTGACGGTGTGGACGTCGTAGCGGTGGGTGGGTTGGCGGTTCGGTTGGCCGGGTGGCCGTCCGGGTCCTGCCTGGGTGGGTTTCGGTGCGTTCGCGGGACAGGTGCTTGTCGCGCGGAGGTGCCGAAATTGAGCTTCCGGCCGAAGCCAGCACGTGACATCCACCGCGAGCACGATCCGGCCATCAGCCGCGCGGCAACGGCACCGACGCCACCGCGGTCCGCAGTCGCTGCACGTCCACCCGCCCGGCCGCGAGCGCGTCATACAGCGCACTGTGACCACGCCGGTGCTCCGCGACCAGCGACAACGCCGGCAACGACCGCACCGGCCTATGATCAGCCAGGGTCGATGCCAATCGGCCCAAGGTTGAAGATCAAGCTCAGGCAGGTATCGGCTGACACTGGGTGATGGCTCACGCCGTGGTCCGCTGACGCAGATTGACGACTTCGACCCTTCACCGAATCCCGTCTTGACATGGACCGCGTCAGCTTCCCAGCACTAGCCTGATCGCCTGATCCGCGAAACCTATGCCGGAGGGCCCAGTGCCGATCGCCGCCGCCCATGACGGATACAAGCTGTGGTATGACGTGGCGGGCGACGGTCCTGCCATCATCATGCCGGCCAGGCTTCGGAACGAGTTCGCGGCTCTCGGCGCGGCGCTGAGCGACCAGCACCGAGTCGTCCGGTACAAGCCACGGCAGGTCGTCGGTGTCATGGAGCCCGAGCCGGAGGCCGGCGGCCAGTGGGAGCCGGCATCCTGGGCCCAGTACCCTTTGGACGCCGAGATCGCCGACCTGCACGCGGTCGCCGACGCGGCCGGCGTGACGGACTTCGTGCTCGCCGGCTATTCCGGCATGGCTGCTCTGGCTGCCTTCCTCGGGCCGATCAGCGACCGCGTCATCGGCCTCATGATCGGGGGTTTCCCGCTCCTCGCCAGCTGCGACTACTGGCTCGGGTTCGAGGAAGGAGCGCGCGCCGCGCTCATCCAGGCCGGACTTCCCGACAGCGCCGCCGACCACCACCTCGGCCGGCTGCTCTACCGAGAATGGGGCAGACGCGACGACACGGTCGCGCTGACCGCCATGACCGGACCCAAGATCCTCTGGTACGGCAGCCGCGACTGCGAACCGGACTGCCGCATGTACGACTTCGTGGGCGGGGCTGCCATCGCCCGCAACATCCGCAACCACGCCGACGAGCTGCGTCGAGCCGGCTTCGAGCTCATCGAACTCGACGGCCACGACCACATCGGAGCCCTGGCCGACACGGACCTGATCGCCCCGCGACTGTCAGCCGCACTGGCGAAGGCGGGCTGGTGAGGGATGGGACCGCCCTGCGCTGGCCTTCGAGCGTACGCAAGGGTCAGGCGGCGCCGGTGCGGTGGGCGTAGATGACGGCGTGGATGCGGTCGCGGAGGCCGAGTTTGGCGAGGATGCGGCTCACGTGGGTCTTGACCGTGCCTTCGGAGATGGTGAGGCGGGTGGCGATCTCCTGGTTGGACATGCCCTCGGCGATCAGGTGCAGGACGTCGCGTTCGCGGGCGGTCAGGACGTCGATGGGGACGAGGTCGGACGGGCGGGGGTCGGTGGAGACGAAGTGCTGGACCAGGCGGCGGGTCACCGTCGGGGCGGCGACGTTGTGGCCGCCGGCGACGGCGCGGACCGCCTGCGTCAGTTCGGTGTCGAGGGCGTCCTTCAGCAGGAAGCCGGCGGCGCCCGCGCGGAGGCCCGCGTAGACGTACTCGTCGAGGTCGAACGTGGTCAGGATGATCACGTGAGGTGGGCGGACGGGGGGAGGGCGGTCCGGAGACGGCGGGTGGCCTCGATGCCGTCGACGCCGGGCATGCGGACGTCCATCAGGATCACGTCCGGGGACACCGACGCGGCGACCGACAGGGCCTGCAGGCCGTCCGCGGCCTCGCCGACCACGACCAGGTCGTCGGTGCCGTCGAGGATCATGCGGAAGCCGGCGCGGACGAGGGACTGGTCGTCGGCGAGCAGGACGCGGATCATGCGACGAGCGCCAGGGGCAGGAACGCCGACACCTCGAAGCCGCCGTCGGGGGACGGGCCGGCGGTCAGGACGCCGTTGAGGGCGGTGACCCGCTCCGTGATGCCCCGCAGGCCGTTGCCGGGCGTCAGGGGTGCGATGAAGCGGCCGTCGTCGCAGACGAGGATCCGCAGGCCGGAGGGGTCGAAGGTGAGCTCCACCGTACAGGAGGCGCCCGGCGTGGCGTGTTTGAGCGTGTTCGTCAGAGCCTCCTGGACGATCCGGTAGGCCGCCAGTTCGATCACGGCGGGCAGGGTCGCCGGGGCGCCGGACACGCTGAAGGTGACCGGCACGCCGCTGGCTCGGACGCGGTCGATCAGTTCGGGGAGCGTGGCGAGGCCGGGCTGCGGGGACAGGGAGGCGGGGGCGCGGACCAGGTTGAGCAGGCGGCGCATCTCGGCGAGGGAGGCGCGGCCGGTGGTGACGATCGTGGTGAGCGCGGCGTCGCAGCGCTCGGGGGAGCGGTGCAGCTGAGCCTTGGCGCCCTGGGCCTGCACGACCATCACCGACAGGCCGTGCGCGACGACGTCGTGCAGCTCGCGGGTGATGCGGCCGCGTTCGGAGGCGACGGCGAGGGCGGTGCGCTGCTCCTGCTCGCGTTCCAGGTCGTCGGCGCGGGCCTGCAGGACCGCGACGTGCAGCCGCCGGGTGCGGGCGCTGTCGGCGACGGCCCAGGTGGCGGCGAGCAGCAGCGCGGGCACGGCCGCGGACTGCAGCGCGCGCACCAGCATGGGCAGCGCGTCGCCGTGGACGGCGGCGTACAAGGCCTTCGATGCCCGGCCGAGGTGGTCGGCCACGGACGTCAGCGGGCGGGCGGGGTCCGGCGCGAGGCCGATCCCCTGCGCCAGCGCGCCGGACAGCAGCAGCGCCTCGGTCGCGACCAGGGCCGCCAGGACCGTCTGGCGGCGGTGGTCGGAGCTGGTCAGGGCGTACATCGTGATCAAGACCGCGACGTCGGTCGGCGGCGACTTGAGGACCGGGTCGAGGAGGTGCACCTCGGCCGCGCAGATCGCCAGGATCGTCGCGGTGAGGGGCCAGCGGTGCCGCAGGACGATCGCGACCGCGGACGGGATCGCGGCGAGGCTCCACCAGAGCGTGTGCAGCCGCCAGGCGGCGACGGTGCCGAACGTGGCGAGCACCTTGAAGTCCGGCTCACCGAACAGCAGGAGCGCGTCGCTCCACAGCAACGTGGCGGCGACCAGCACAGCGATGAGCGACGCGTCCAGCAGGCGTTGCATCGTCCGAGCGTACGTGCGTCGCGGCGGTCGCGGATCTGTCGCACGACAGACCCCGAAGATCGGTCTGCGGCCAGACGCGGGTGATGCCGGTGAACGGCGACCGTGAGCACATGACATCGAGACCGTTCCTGGCGCTGGTACTGGTGGCGCTCCTGGCCGGCTGCTCACCGGCGGCCGAGAAGCAGGACCCCACCGTGATCAACACCCAGCAGGCCCTCGACGTGGGTCGTCGCCTCGCCCAGTGCGCCCGCGACCACGGGTACCCCGACATGCCGGACCCGGTGATGGAAGGCGACCGCCTCGCCTGGCCGGGCGACGGCCGGGACGTCAAGGAGCAGCTGAGGGCGCTCAGCGAGCAGGTCCCCGAGTGCAAGGCGATCATGGACGAGATGGCGGCGCTCGGCACGCCCCGCTCCGCCGAGCCGCCCAGCGCCGCGGACATGGAGAAGCTCAAGGCGTTCGCCAAGTGCATGCGGGACCACGGCATCGACGGCTTCCCCGACCCGAAGGCGGACGGCACGTTCCCGCTCGTCGGCACGCCGCTGGAGAACGAGGGCAAGAGCGAGCGGGTCCTGACCGCGTTGGACGCCTGCAAGAGCATCTACGACAAGAAGATCGCGATCTCATGAGGGCACGAGTGGTAGCGGCCGGCAGCGCGCTGCTGGCGGCGGGCGTGGCCGGCTGGGCGATGACCCGCCCGCAGAAGCCCGAAACCGTCGCGGCGCCCCAGGTGCGCACGACGACGGCACCGGTGACCCGCGGCGACGTCGCCGCCCGCGTCCAGGTCGCCGGCGTGCTGGGCTTCGACGGCGCGTACACCGTCGTGAACCAGTTGCCGGGCGGCGTCGTCACCGCCGTGCCGGCGCCCGGGACCGCTGTCGTCCGCGGCGCCGACCTCTACGCGGTGGCCGGCGTCCCGGCGACGCTGCTCTACGGCGCCGTGCCGGCGTACCGGGAGCTGGCCGCGGGCATGAGCGACGGCGTCGACGTGCTCCAGCTGGAGCAGAACCTGGTCGCCCTCGGCCTGGACCCCGGTCACGGCATCACCGTCGACCGGCACTTCAGCGACGCCACCGCGACCGCGGTCCGGCGCTGGCAGGCGGCCCGCGGCCTGCCCGTCGCGCAGCGCACCGGCCGGCTGCCGCTCGGGCAGGTCGCGTTTCTGCCCGGCGCGGTGCGGGTCGGCGCGGCCCTCGTCCAGGTCGGCGCGTCCGCCGGGCCGGGCGAGCCGATGCTGTCGGCGACGACGACCGCCCGCGTGGTCCGCGTCGCGCTGAGCGCCGGCCGGCAGGGCAGCGTCCACGCCGGCGACCCGGTCACCGTCAACGTGCCCGGACTGGACGCCCCCGTCCCGGGGACCGTCCGCGAGGTCGGCACCGTCGCGACCGCGCCCGAGCAGGGCAACAACGGCCCGCCGGGGCCGGCCACCGTGTCGATGGTGGTCACCGTGACCATGCCGTCCGGCGCGCCCGCGCTCGACCAGGCACCCGTCCAGGTGTCGATCACCGGGTCGCAGCGCAGGAACGTGCTGCGGCTGCCGGTCACCGCGCTGCTCGCCGCCGCCGACGGCGGCTACCGGGTCGCGGTCGTCGACGGGTCCGGCCGGCGCCTGATCACGGTCACGACCGGGCTCTTCGACGAGAACGCCGGCATGGTCGAGATCACCGGCGGCGAGCTCACCGAAGGCATGCGCGTCGAGGTGCCTGTGACATGACCGATGCCGTTCTGGCTCTGGTACAGGCAGCGCGCACGTACCCCGGCACCCCGCCCGTCGAGTCGTTGCGGGGCGTGGACCTGACCGTCGCCGCCGGGGAGATGGTCGCCGTGGTCGGACCGTCGGGCTCCGGCAAGACCACGCTGCTGAACCTCGCCGCCGGGCTGGACCGGCCGACGAGCGGCTCGGTGCGCCTCGCGGGGCACGCCGTGGAGGACCTGACGGACGGGCAGCTGTCCGGCCTGCGGGCGCACACGCTCGGCGTCGTGTTCCAGCAGTTCTTCCTGATGGACCACCGGTCCGCGGCCGACAACGTGGCCGACGGGCTGCTGTACCGCGGCGTGCGCGCGTCGTCGCGACGGCGGGCGGCGGCCGACGCCCTCGACCGGGTCGGCCTCGCGCACCGCGTCGACCACCCAGCCGGCAAGCTGTCCGGCGGCGAACGGCAGCGCGTCGCGATCGCCCGCGCGCTCGTCGGCCGTCCCGCGCTGGTCCTCGCCGACGAGCCCACCGGCAACCTCGACAGCAGGACCGGTGGGCAGATCCTCGTGCTGCTGCGGCAACTGCACGCGGACGGCGTGACGCTGCTCGTCATCACCCACGACGCCGTCGTCGCGGAGGCCTGCCCGCGCCGGGTCGACCTCCGCGACGGCCGGATCGTCGCCGACACGCTGACTGGACGGTCCGGATGAGATCCCGTGTACGCGCCGCCGACCTGCTCCCGCTCGCGAGCATCGGCATGCGCAGCCGCCCCACGCGCGCCGCACTGTCCACATTGGGCATCGCGATCGGCGTCGCCGCCATCGTCGGGGTCCTCGGCATCACCCGCTCCAGCCAGGCCGACCTCCTCGCCCGCATCGACCATCTCGGCACCAACCTGCTCACCGTCGCCAACGGCACCCGCATCGGCGGCGACGAGGCGAAGCTGCCCACGTCCTCGGCGACCGGCGCCGCCCGGACCGACGGCGTGCTGAAGGTGACGGCGACCGCGGGCGTGCCGCGCCTGCAGGTGTTCCGCACCGACTTGGTGCCCGCCTACCGCGGCGGCGGCGTCGAGGTCCGCGCCACCGAACCGTCGCTGCTGGACACGCTCGACGGCCGCCTGGCCACCGGCGTCTTCCTCAACGACGCCACCGCCCGGTATCCCGTCGTGGTCTTGGGCCACGATGCGGCGACGGCGCTCGGCATCGCCCAGGTCGACGCCGGCACGCGCGTCTGGCTGGGCGAGCACTGGTTCACCGTCGCGGGGGTGCTGCGCCCGTTCGAGCTCGCTCCCGAGATCGACCGGGCCGCGCTGATCGGCCTGCCGGTGGCCGCGTCGTACTTCGGCTACGACGGCCACCCGACGCGCCTGTACGTCCGCGCGGACACCGCCCGGACGGTCCCGGTCGCGGGGATGCTGGCCCGCGCCGTCAACCCCGCCGAACCGAACAGCGTCAACGTGAGCCGCCCCTCCGACGCCCTGGCCTCCCGGCTGCTCGTCGCGGACTCCATCACGTCACTGCTGCTCGGCCTCGGCGCGGTGACCCTGCTCGTCGGCGGCGTCGGCGTCGCCAACGTCATGGTCATCTCGGTCCTGGAGCGCCGCACCGAGATCGGCCTGCGCCGTGCTCTGGGCGCCGCCCGCCGCCACATCACCGTCCAGTTCATGACCGAGTCCCTCCTGCTGTCCCTGCTGGGCGGCCTCACCGGCGTCATCCTCGGCGCGGCCGTCACCCACGCCGTCGCCGCGTACCGTGGCTGGCACCCGCTCGTGCCGCTGTCGGCGGTCGGCGGTGGCTTCGCCGCGACGCTGCTGATCGGCGTGGTCGCGGGCGTCTACCCGGCGGTCAGAGCCGCCCGCCTCAACCCGACGGACGCGCTGCGGACCGCGTGAGCTGCTCGCGGAGGATGTCGCCGTGGCCGGCGTGGCGGGCGAGGTCCTCGATCAGCAGCAGGTAGACGAACCGGAGGCTGACGTCGCCGGCGACGGGGTGGGGTCTGGTGTCGTCGAGCTCGAAGCCGGCGGCGATCGCGCGGGAGCGGTCGCTCGCCCGCTCGAACTCGGCGATCACGTCCGCCAGGGTCTCGTCGCCGGCGACGACGAAGCTGCCGTCACCGCCGGCGGCGGGCCCGTCGCACTCGGCCGCGTCCAGGCCGAGCAGCACCCGCTGGAACCAGATGCGTTCGGCGGTCGCGGCGTGCTTGACCAGTCCGATCGGCGTCGTCAGCGACGCCACGAGTCGCTGCCGCGCCTGGTCCTCGGTCAGCCCGCGCGCGGTGTCGATGAGCGCCTGCCGGGCGCGGTCGAGCATGTGCTCCAGCAGGAGCCGTTCGGGCCCGGCGGTCACCGTGGGCATCGTCCACACAGGTCGTCCATCCTTCCGGCTGCATGCCGTGGCATCGGGTCGGATCGTGGGGCCGGCGTCAGAAGGTCCTCAGCGACGTTTCGAGACCGATCCCGGTGCCGCCGGCGGCGTCACCCGCGCCGATCCCGGTGCCGCCGGCGGCGTCACCCGTGGCCGAGGAGGGCGTCCAGGACGGTGTCCAGGCCGGATCTGATGCGGTCGGGGGTCAGGCCGAGCACCCGCTGCTGGTGGTCGAGGACGGCGGGCTGCAGCAGTGCCAGCAGGACGCTGGCGGTGTAGGCGGCGTCGCGGGCCGGGTCCAGCTCGTCGAGCAGGGTGACCAGGTGCAGATGATAGGTCTTGTACGGGCCGCTGCCCCACCCCTGCGCCGTGCTCGTGGCGAGCAGCCGCAGCTCCCACTGGTCGCGCTGCAGGTCCAGCAGCGCGTGCAGGAACGCGCGGATGCGGGCGGCGGGGGGCGCGCCCGGGCCGAGGGGTGGGGGACCGTCGAGGAACGCTTCCTGGAAGCGGACCTCGTGGCCCTCCATCAAGGTGTACGCGAGGCCGCTCAGATCCCCGAAGCGCCGGTACGCGGTGCCCACGCCCACGCCGGCCTCGCGGGCGACCTCGTCGAGCGCCAGCCCGGCGACGCCCTTGGCCGCGACGATCCGCAGCGCGGCGTCGACGAGCCGCTGCCGGTTGCGGGCGGCGTCGGCGCGCTCCGCGGGCGGCTGGCCGGCCATGGGCAGTGGGTGCACGTGACGATCCTCCCATCCCTTGTAAGTGGAACTCATTCCGCTTAGTCTCGTGACCGTAAGCGGAAAACATTCCACTTGGAGGACCGTCATGGGTGCCAAGGTCGCCGTCGTCTACTACTCCGCCACCGGTAACGTCCACACGCTCGCCGAGGCCATCGCGGCCGGCGCGGCCGACGCCGGCGCCGAGGTGCGCCTGCGGCGCGTGCCGGAGCTGGCCCCGGACACGGCGGTCGACGCCAACCCCGCCTGGCGGGCGCACCTCGACGCCACCAGGCACGTCGAGGTCGCCACCCACGACGACCTGATCTGGGCCGACGCATGCGCCTTCGGCTCGCCGACCCGCTACGGCAACATCGCCGCCCAGCTCAAGCAGTTCATCGACACCACCGGCGGGCTGTGGGCGGCGGGCCGGCTGCAGGACAAGGCCGCGACCGCCTTCACCAGCGCCGCCAACCCGCACGGTGGCAACGAGTCGACGCTGCTCGCGCTGTACAACACCTTCTACCACTGGGGCGCGTTCATCGTGCCGCCCGGCTACACCGACCCGGCCATCCACGCGGCCCGCGGCAACCCCTACGGCATCGCCCACCCCGGTGCCGAGAGCGCCCCGAGCGCCGCCACCCTCGCCGCCGCCCGCCACCAGGGCCACCGCCTCGCCGTCACCGCCGCCCGCCTCGTCGGCGCCGTCACCGCCGCCCGTTAGAGCGCCTCGGAGGCGGGCCGGCGGAGCGTCAGTCGAGTGCCTGGCGGGACAGGGCCGGGGCCTCCTTCCCGGCCAGGAGCCAGCCGCCGGCGTACGCGACCGCCGGCAGCCCGACCAGGATCGTCGCGAGCGCGACCGACGGCGGGTGGCCCAGCCAGTGCAGCGCCCGGTGGTGCCAGGAGAGCAGCGCCAGGTAGGCGCCGGCCGTGCCGAGCAGCGCGCCGAGCAGGGCGAGCGCACCGGCGGTCGCGGCGGTCAGCGCCCGGCGGGTGCGGCGCGGCGCGCCCGTCGCGGTCAGGGTGCGCAGGTCGCGGGCGGTTTCGCTGCGGATCAGGCCGACCGTCACGGCGAGCACGCCGAGTGCGACCGCGATCCCGATGGCGGTCGCGAACAGCGCCACCCGGGCCACGTCCGCGCCCGTCGGGCGGGTCTCCACGGTGAGCCCGGACCGCTCGGCCGTCTCCTCGGCCCGGTCGATCTGGGCCTGGGTGAGCGGCCGCGGGGCGCGGACCAGCCAGCCGCCCGGGACCGCCTGCAACCGCAGCGTGGCCATGGCGTGGCCGGTGATCAGCGAGCCGGGCAGCGACGGGTACGCCGGCAGGTCCGCGTGCTGCACCTTCGGGCGCCAGTCGTGCTGGTCGGTGGGGAACAGGTCGTACCCGTCGTAGCTGGCGCGGAAGGTGACGATGTCGGTGTCGGCGGCGATGCTCGCCGGGTCGATCCCGTAGTGGCGCAGCACCTCCGGCGTCGCCACGACCAGCGGGTCGGCCTCGTCGCTGCTGTAATGGGTCCTCGTGCGCCCGCCGACCGTCTCGTGGCGGGGGATGCCCATCTGCGACACCGGACGCCCGCCGCCGGAGTCGCCGGCCCGCGGCCCGTTCGGGTCCATCGCCGCTTGGAGCGGGAGCACCGATGTGGCGTGCAGCGCGGCGGCGATCGCGTCGACCTGATGCCGGGCGGCGGCCTCCTGGTCCGGTGTCGTCGTCGGCACGGGTCCGTCGAGGCCGGACGGCCCGAGCCACACGACGAGCTGGTCGGCCGGCAGGTTGCCGCCGGCCGGCGCGGCCGCCTTGGCGACGGACACGGCGGCGGCGAGCGCGAGGGCGGCCGCGATGCCGACGGCGAGCGTGATCGCGGCGACCGCGGCGCTGGAGCGGGCCCGGTAGCGGGCCAGGTCGCGCAGCGCCAGCCGGGGCGCCAGCGGGGCGAACCGCGCCAGCCGGCCGGCTGCGGCCACGCCCAGCGGGGCGAGCAGGAGCAGGCCGGTGGCGACGCCGAGGACGCCGCCGATGAGGTACGGGGGCTCCTCGTGGTGCGACGTGAAGAGCGCACCGAGCCCGGCGGCGAGCAGCGCCAGGCCGGCCAGCGCGAAGCGGTGCGCCGGCCGGGGCGGCACCGGACGCGCCGACAGCGCGGCGACGACCGGGACGCGGGCGGCGGCCCGGGCCGGCCACCAGGCGGCACCCACGGCGGTGAGGACCGCCAGCAGCAGCATGGCGGCGAACGCGGACCAGGGCAGGTCGAAGCGGTCGATGCGGCGCCCGATCAGCGGCTCCAGCCGGTGGCTGAAGGCGGTCCATCCGGCGAGCCCGGCCACCGCGCCGATGAGCGCGCCGGTCGCGCCGATGACGGCGCCGTTCGCGACCAGCACCAGCCGGATGTGCCGGTGGCTCGCGCCGATCGCGCCGAGCATGCCGAGCGCCCGCATCCGCCGCTGGGCCAGCACGGTGAACCCGGCCACGGCGAGCAGGCCCACGAACAGCAGGCCGATGGTGGCGAGCACGAGGACCGTGATGGTGCCCGGGTCCGTCTGTGTGCCGCGGAACTGGGCCGACATCCCGTCCGGCTTGCGGGCGTCGCGGAACTGCTGCTCGGTCGAGCGGATCAGCACGGCGGTCTGCGCGTCGGCGCCGGCCTGACCGGGCGCGACGAGCGCGAAGTGGTCGAGCAGGTTGAGCGGGTTCTCGACCAGGCCGACCACCGTGCGACGCCGGCCGCCCTGGTCCCAGGTGCCGCCGACGCGCAGGTCGAACGTCTTCGCCACCCGCGGGGTCACCGCGACCTCGTCCGCGCCCTGCGGGTAGCGGCCGGCGGTGAGGCGCAGCATCGAGCGTCCGTAGGGGCCGTCCGGGTCCTGGGCGCGCAGGTCGTACGCGGTGGCCGAGCCGGGCACCGGGATCTTCTGATGGTTGATGACCTCGATGGTGCCGAACGAGGTCCGCAGCGTGGCGAGGTCGGCGTCGGCCTGGGCGCCGGTGCTGCCGATCGTGGCCAGGCGGTTGGCGGTGCCGAACGTCGCGGCCTGCGGATCGCCGGCGGAGCCGGCGTAGCCGAGCCCGGCCGTGGTCGCGGCGACGGCGATCACCAGCAGCACCAGGACGAGCGACTGCTGGCGCCACTCCCGGCGGAACAGCCGCCACGCCCAGCGCACGACCGCTCGGCGCGCGGGCATGCCGCCGTGGCCCTTGCCCAGCACCGGCGGCGGCCGCTCCGCCACGACAGCGCTCGTCGGGCTCATCGGGCCGCCTCGCCGGCCAGCAGGGACTCGGGCCCGGGGCGCGGCGCCGTCCGGTCGACGATGCGCCCGTCGCGGATGAACACGACCCGGTCCGCCCACGAGGCGAGCTGCGCGTCGTGGGTCACGATGACCGCGGCCAGCCCGCGCTTGCAGGCGGCCAGCATCATCCGCATGACCGTCTCGCCGGTCGCCGAGTCGAGGGCGCCGGTGGGTTCGTCGGCGAGCAGCAGCCGCCGGTCACCGACGACGGCCCGCGCGATCGCGACCCGCTGCCGCTCCCCACCGGACAGCTGGTCGGGGAAGCGGGCCGCCCGGTCCGCGAGCCCCAGGTCGTCGAGCGCCCGCTGGCCGGCGGCGCGGGCCTTGCCCGCCGGGACGCCGTCGAGCTCCAGCGGCAGCGCCACGTTCTCGGCCGCGGTCAGGCCGGGCAGCAGGTTGAAGTCCTGGAAGACGTACCCGATGGCGCGCCGCCGCAGCCGGCTCCTGTCGTCGCGCGACATCCCACTCAGCGGCTGCCCCGCGACGTGCACCTCGCCGCTCGTCGGCGACTCCAGCGCCCCGGCGATCGTGAGCAGGGTGCTCTTGCCCGAGCCGCTGGGCCCCATCACCGCGACCATCTTGCCGGCCTCGACCGTCAGTGACACCTCGCGCAGGGCGTGGACCTCGTCGCTGCCGTCGAGGTACGTCTTCGACACGCCGTCCAGGCGCAGCACGTCGCTCATCGACGGACCCCCGTCCGGCGCCGGATCAGCGGTGTCGCGGGCCGCTCCCTGGGTGGCTCGAGCGCGGCGCGCTTCAGTCGGCCGTCGGCGGTGTCCAGCCACTGCACGACCGAGTCGAGCCGGTACAGCTCGGCGTCCACGACGAGCGCGAGCCCGAGGTCGAGGTCGGCCTCCTCCTCCTTGAGCCGGGTCCACTGCTGCATCAGCTCGACCAGGTACCGCCGGTGCGTCTGGATGACCTCGTGCACGTCGACGCCCGGCAGGCGGACCGCGACGAGCACCTTGATGACCAGCTCGTCGCGCGGCGGCGACTCCAGGTTGGGCGGGGTGCGCAGCCACCCGGCGAGCTCCTCCGCCCCGTCGTCGGTGATCCGGAACCCCCGCTGCGGCCCGGGCTCGGCGTCGCCGTCGGATTCCACGAGCCCGTCCCGCTCCAGCCGCTGCAGGGTCGTGTAGACCTGCCCGACGTTGAGCGGCCACACCTCACCGGTGCGCGCCTCGAACTCCTCGCGCAGCTGCAGCCCGTACTTCGGACCCTCGCTGAGCAGCGCCAGCAGCGCGTGCCGGACGCTCATCGGATCGACTTCCTCGATATCATGCCCCGTATAATACTCAGTATACTAACCCTGTCGAGGATTTCGATGTCCGGTGTTTCGGATCATCCTGGTGGGGAACATCTGGTGCATGCAGCCAGGTGCGTCAGCGGGAGACGAGATCGTCATTGACACCCAGCCGTTCCTGCGGGTGGGTGTGGGCATGCCGGTCGTCGACGAGGCCGGGGAGCAGATCGGCGTCGTGGCGGCGGTGCAGGGGCCGGGGACCGACATCCGCCCCGACACGATCGCCGGGATCGCCGAGCACCTGATGGGCACCGGGTACGCGCGCATCGACGGCACCGGATTCCTCTCCAACGACGTCTACGCCGCCGGCAACCAGATCAGCGGGGTGACCGACGACGTCGTCGAGCTGCACGTCGGCCGCGAAGAACTGCACCGCGCCACGAGCTGAACGCCCCGCCGCGGCTCCTGATGGGGGAGAATGCGGCGGTGGATGAACGCGCGGGGGACTTCGTCACGGCATTCAAGGCGTTCCTGGAGGAGGTCGTCAGCGACCACCGGGAGCGGCAGGACACCGACGGGCAGCTCGTCCCGGTCCTGACCGATCACCTCGGCAGCGACCCGCGGCGGCTGCCCGTCGTCACCGAGGAGCTCGCCGGGCACCAGTTCGTCGACCTCGACATCGCGCTCGACGAGGTGCAGCGTCGCGGCGGGCGGCACGCGCTCATCGGGATCGGCGGCGGCGAGCAGCGCCGGCACCAGTCCCTGAGCGAGATCCTGCAGCACGCCGGGCGGTATAACCAGTTCGGCGTGGCCGCCGTCGACTACGCCAGCGTCGCCACCGGGCCGGACACGGCGCGCCAGGCGGTGTCGTTCGGGCTGCGGCTGCTCATGTACGACGGTGCGCCCGTCGCCGTCCTGCAGCGCTCGCCCGACATGCGCGTCGGCCAGGCGATGGCCCGGATGGAGGTCGTCACCGCGGCCGAGGGCGTCGCGGCCCGCCTGATCGAAGAGGTCGGCACCCTCATGCTGCAACGGTCGGTGCTGCGCGGGCAGGTGCTGTCGCTGGGCGGCTCGGCGTACGAGCGCGGCGTCGGCCAGATCTCGTTCCACCGCCGCCCCGACGTCACCGAGGCCGACATCATCCTCCCCGACGGCGTGCTCGCCCGCGTCCACCGGCACGTCGCCGGCATCGCCGAGCACCGTGACCGCCTGCGCGCCGCCGGCCAGCACCTCAAGCGCGGCCTGCTGCTCTACGGCCCGCCCGGCACCGGCAAGACCCACACCGTCCGGTACCTGCTGTCCGCCCTGCCGGACGTCACCGTCGTCCTGCTGGCCGGCCCGGCGATCGCGTTCGTCGCGGAGGCGGCCAGGATGGCCCGCGCGCTGCAACCGGCGCTCGTCGTCCTGGAGGACTGCGACCTGGTCGCCGAGAGCCGCGAGCTGCACCACGGCCCGCAGCCGCTGCTGTTCACCGTCCTGGAGACCCTCGACGGCCTCGGCGACGACGCCGACGTCGCGTTCCTGCTCACCACCAACCGCATCAACGTCCTCGAACCCGCCCTCGCCCAGCGCCCCGGCCGCGTCGACCTGGCGGTGGAGATCCCGTTGCCCGACGAGGCCTCCCGTCGCCGCCTGCTGCGCCTGTACGCCCGGAACCTCCCCTTCACGGAGCCCGCGCTCGACCGTGCGGCCGCCGCCGCGGCGGGCGTCACCGCCTCGTTCGCCAAGGAACTCCTCCGCCGCGCCGTCCTCATCGCCGCCGAGGAGGGCACCCACCCCACCGACGCCCACCTCGCCACCGCCCTCGACGAGATGCTCTCCCAGGCCGAGTCCGTCACCCGCTCCCTCCTCGGCACCCCCGCGTCCTGACCGCGGGCGCGTCCCACCGGGATGGCAGGACCACGAGGCGCTGGGCCTGCTCGTGAACTGGCCGACCGCCCTGGCCGCGCTCCGGCCGCTGGGCGGCCTCACCGCGGGCCAGACCCTCCTGGTCCACGCCGCGGCCGGCGGCACCGGGCAGGCCGCGGTGGTGATGGCCAAGCACTACGGCGCGACGGTGATCGCCACCGCCGCGCCGGGCAAGGGTCAGGCGTACATCTCCTCGATGACGGTGGCGTGCTTCGAGGAGACGATGCGGCGGCGGAGCTTCAGGGACGGGGTCAGCTCGCCGGTCTCGGGGGTCCACGCGGACGGCATGATGCGGAAGGTCTTGATCTGCTCGGGGCGGGACAGGCGCTCGTTGACCGAGGCGACCACCGCCGACACCGCCGCGTGGACGGCCGGGTCGGCGGCGAGCGCGGCGAGGCCGACGTCCGCGAGGCCCTGTGACGCGGCCCAGACGGGGGCGACCTCCTCGTCGAGGACGATGAGCGCGGTGATGTACGGGCGCCGGTCGCCGATGGTGACGGCCTGGCCGATCAGCGGGCTGACGCGCAGCAGGTTCTCGATCTGTGCGGGGGAGATGTTCTTCCCGCTGGACGTGATGATGAGCTCCTTCTTGCGGTCGGTGATGGTGAGGAACCCGTCCGCATCGACGGCGCCGACGTCGCCGGTGGACAGCCAGCCGTCGGTGTCCACGATGGACTGTGTGGAGCCGTCGGCGTCGAGGTACCCGAGGCAGACCAGCGGGCCGCGGACCTGGATCTCGCCGTCGTCGAGCAGGCGCACCTCCATGCCGGCGTTGGCCCGGCCGACGGTGCCGGGGCGGAAGGTCGTGGGGGTGTTGATGGTCGTGGTGCCGGTCGTCTCCGTCATGCCCCACACCTCGAGCACGTCGACGCCGAGGCCGGCCAGGAACACCAGCACGTCCACGGGGATCGGCGCGGCGCCGCTGCCGGCCCAGCGCATCTCGTCGAGGCCGAGCAGGGCGCGCATCGGTGCCAGTACCTTGGCATCCAGCGCGGCGAGCTGCGCCGCCTGGTCCTCGGCCAGGGCCTTCCCGTCGGCCCGGGCGTGGAAGCTCTCCCGGGCCAGGCCGCTGGCGGTCTCGAACGCGGCCCGGACCGCCGGGTCGGCGGTGGCCAGCTGGGCCTGCACGCCGGCGGCCATCTTCTCCCAGACGCGGGGGACGCCGAAGAACGAGTGCGGCCGGACCGCGCGGAGCGCGGCGACGAGCTGCTTGCCGTCGGTGACGATCGTGGCGTGCCCGACGCGGTAGAGCAGGTTGTAGATGCCCAGGACGCGTTCGGCGATGTGCGCGAGCGGCAGGTACGCGAGGGTGCGCGGGTGGTCGGGCACCTCCACCGCCCCTTCGAGGACCCCGCACTGGTAGACGACGTTGCGGTGCGACAGCAGGACACCCTTGGGGTCGCCGGTGGTGCCGGAGGTGTAGAGCAGCGTGACGGGCTGCTCGGTGCGCACCTGCCGCCACGCCTCCTCGAACGCCGACGGGTCGGCGGCGTGCAGCGCGGCGCCGTCGGAGGCCACTGTGGACAGTGCCGTCGTCCCCGCCTCTACCGAGTCCTCCTCGACGACGATGACGTGCTCGACGGCGGGCAGGTCGCCGAGGACGGCCTGCCAGCGTCGCAGCTCGGGCAGGCCGTTGACGACGATGACCTTCGCGCCGCTGTGCTGGGCGATGTACCGCAGCTGCTCGGCGCTGAGGGTGGCGTAGGCGGTGCAGGGGACGGCGCCGAGGTGCACGGCGGCCAGGTCGGCGACCCAGTGCTCGATGCGGCTCGGCAGGCTCATGATCATGCGGTCGCCGGGGGAGAGGCCGAGGGCGCTCAGCCCCCGGGCCACGGCGGCGACCCGGTCACGCAGCTCCAGCCAGGTGACGGAGTCATCGGTGCCGAAGGTGCTCAGCGCCACCAGGTCGGGGTGTTCGGTGGCGTTGCGGTGCAGTAGTGCGGGAATGCTCGTGCCGGCGGCGATGTCCGCGCAGCGCGTCGCGAGGTCCAGGTTGGCGGTCACGGACTCAGCCTCCTCGGCCGACGGATCAGCTCTGGAGGGACTGTAACTCCCGATTAACTTATTGGGAAGAGATCCGACGTCAGGCGCGTGAACCGTGATTCAGGCGTGCAAAGCCGCCAGTGCGAGACCGGCCGTCTGCGAGGAGTAGCCGGGGGTGCGGTCGAAGCCGCCCAGGCGGCCGATGTCGGTGACCACGTTGAGCGCCGCGTGCACGAGGACCCTTGCGTCGGCGACCGGCAGCTCCGGCCGGACCGCGCCGACGAGCCGCACCCACTCCTCGACGTGCAGGCGCTGCGCCCCGCGCAGCTGGTGCCGGTCGGCGTCGGGCAGGTTGTTGTTCTCCGCGAGGTAGACCGCGACCAGGTCGCTCTGCCCGAACGCGAAGTCGACATACGCCGCCACGACCCGCCGCAGTGCGTCGGTGGGGTCGCTCGCCTCCGCGATCGCCGTGCTCGTCGCGCCGGTGAGCCGGTCCGTGGCGCGGTAGTAGGCGGCCGCGAGCAGGTCGGCCTTGCTAGGGAAGTACCGGTAGACGCTCGACGCCTGCATGCCCGCCGCGCGGCCGATGTCCTCGACGGAGACGGCGTGGAAGCCGTGCCGGTGGAAGAGCCGGATCGCCTCGATGAGCAGCAGCTCGCGGCGCGACGCGGGCTTGATCACCGCGGGTGCGTCCACGCCGCCCGCCGGCAGCTGCGGCGGGTCGGCGCGCAGCAGGGTCCACGCGACCCGGGTCAGCAGCCGCGCGGTGTCGGTGCCGGTGGCCGCCACGCGGTGCGTGGTGACGCTGCCGAATGCGCTGAGCGCGGCGTTGACCAGCAGCTCCGCCTGGCCCGCGGCCAGCTCGGGCCGCATGGCGCGCAGCGGCCCGGCGAGGCGGCCGACCAGCTCGGTGAGGCCCGCGCCGAACTCGCGGCGGTGCTCCCCGGTGAGGTACCGCCGCTCCCACTGGTACAGCCCGGCGGCGCGGCGCTTGGCCACGGCGATCCCGGCGACCGCGGCGAGCAGCTCGTCCAGGGTGCCCTCGGTGGTGGCGGCGAGCAGCGCGTTGACGAGGTCCCGGGTGGCGTGCACGAGGATCGCGTACTTGTTCGGGAAGTGCCGGTAGACCGCGGGTCCGCTGATGCCGACGACCGCGGCGATCTCGTCGACGGACACCCCGTGGTAGCCCCGCTCGCAGAACAGCTCGGCGCCGGCCAGGGCGATGCGGTCCTTGCGGTCCTTCGGCCGCTTCGCCGGCGTGGCGGGCTCCGCGCTGTTCGCTGCTGTTCGCACAGGGTACAGGTTAACGCCGCCACGACAACGCTTGACAACTGAGCGCACCGGCACAGAAAGTTAGGCGGGATTCGCATCCGAGAGCGTTTAGGCGAGGAGTGGTCATGGCATCCGAGGCGTACATCTACGACGCGCTGCGCACGCCGCGCGGCCGCGGCAAGCCCACCGGAGCGCTGCACTCGGTGAAGCCGGTGTCGCTCATCAGCGGCCTGATCGAGGAGACGCTGCGCCGGGCGCCAGGCCTGGACCCGGCCCGCATCGACGACGTCGTGCTCGGCGTCGTGTCACCGCTCGGCGACCAGGGCGCCGACATCGCCAAGACCGCCGCCCTCACCGCCGGGCTGCCCGACACGGTCGCCGGCGTGCAGCTCAACCGGTTCTGCGCGTCGGGGCTGGAAGCCGTGAACGTCGCCGCCCAGAAGGTCCGCTCCGGCTGGGAGGACCTCGTCCTCGCCGGCGGCGTCGAGTCGATGTCGCGGGTGCCGATGGGCTCCGACGGCGGCGCGTGGGCCCTCGACCCGGAGACCAACTACGACACCGGCTTCGTGCCGCAGGGCATCGGCGCCGACCTGATCGCCACCCTCGACGGGTACAGCCGCGAGGACGTCGACCGCTACGCGCTGCAGTCGCAGACCAGGGCCGCGAAGGCCTGGGCCAACGGCTACTTCGCCCGGTCCGTCGTGCCGGTGCGGGACCGCAACGGCCTCGTCGTCCTCGACCGGGACGAGCACCTGCGAGCGTCCACACTGGAGGGTCTCGGGCAGCTGCCGGCGTCGTTCGCGATGATCGGTGAGATGGGCGGCTTCGACGCGGTGGCGTTGCAGCGGTACCACTGGGTCGAGCGGATCGAGCACGTGCACACTGCCGGCAACTCCTCCGGCATCGTCGACGGCGCGTCGCTCGTCGTCATCGGCAACGAGGCGGTCGGCGCCGCCGCCGGCCTGACGCCCCGCGCCCGCATCGTCGCCACCGCCGTCAGCGGCGCCGACCCGACCATCATGCTCACCGGCCCCGCGCCCGCCGCCCGCAAGGCCCTCGCGAAGGCGGGCCTCGGCGTCGACGACCTGGATCTCGTCGAGATCAACGAGGCGTTCGCGGCCGTGGTACTGCGGTTCGTCGCCGACCTGGGACTCAGCATGGACATCGTCAACGTCAACGGGGGCGCCATCGCCATGGGCCACCCGCTCGGCGCGACCGGCGCCATGATCCTCGGCACCCTCACCGACGAGCTGGAGCGGCGCGGCGGCCGCTACGGCCTCGCCACGCTCTGCGTCGGCGGCGGCATGGGCATCGCAACCGTCATCGAACGCCTGTAGGGGGACACAGACATGGCTGACACCATCCGCTGGGAGCGCGGCGAGGACGGGATCGTCCTGCTGACCCTCGACCACCCGGGACGCTCCGCGAACGTGATGAACGACGAGTTCGGCGAGAGCCTCGTCGCCACCGTGGACCGGCTGGAACGGGAGCGCGACGACATCACCGGCGTCGTGCTCACCTCCGCCAAGCAGACGTTCTTCGCCGGCGGCGACCTCGAGTCGCTGGTGCGGGTCACCGACGCCGCGGCGCTCGACGCCGACACGCGCCGGCTCAAGCAGGCGCTGCGCCGCCTCGAGACGCTCGGCCGGCCGGTCGTCGCCGCGATCAACGGCTCCGCGCTCGGCGGCGGCCTGGAGATCGCGCTCGCCTGCCACCACCGCATCGTCGCCGA